>JAHJKL010000055.1 GCA_018822365.1 Candidatus Margulisiibacteriota bacterium | reverse complement strand
GCGCGACCCTGCGGCGGAAGGTCAGTTTTCAGCCGATCCTAATAATGGGGCGGCTTGTCGGCAACTTTCGTCGCCTCAAAGCCGCCCAACGTCCGCAATGGTTTGCGGTTCCGAAAAAATGGGCCCAGGTGGAATCGAACCACCGACCTCACGCTTATCAGGCGTGCGCTCTAGCCATCTGAGCTATGAGCCCGTTTGAGAGGAATGTACAATTTTAACAAAAATTTGCCCTATTGGCAATTGTCATCATTTATTCATACTCTATCGCTATAAAACGCGGTCAACCCGGCATATATAATCCCTCTTGTCAAAAGCGCTGTCTTACCATAAAATGCTCGCATCAGGCAAATACCAATGAGCATTAAAATTAAAACCATACTAATTGTTTTTATATCCTTTGTTGTTTTTTACATCGCGACCGATCTTGTCGCCAACAAAGTGATCTTTTCCGGTTTCACCAAGCTGGAACAGGATTACGCGTTAAATGACATGGGCCGGATACTTTACTTCATTAATGATACCTTTTCTCGCTTCAATGAAACAGCTGAAGATTGGGCCGCCTGGGACGACACCTACGAATTTATCGACAACAATAGCCAGGCATATAAGAGCTCAAATCTGTCGCCGCAAACTTTCCAGAGCCTCCACCTTGATCTTATTTTATTCTGTGATAACCAGGGTAAGGTCATATACGCGATGCAACCGGGTGAGACCGAGGATCAGCTGACCCCTCTCACCCCGGAAAAAGAAAAGATCATTACCGACAATTATCTCTGCAATCAGACCGAACCTCAGAAACAAGGGGTTTCACTTTTTCCTGAAGGGGCCTTTTTGCTTGTCGCCAATCAGATCGTCAAAAGCGACCGGAGTGGCCCGGGGCGCGGAACCCTGATCATGGGGCGTTTTATCGGTCCTGACCTGATCAAGAGGCTGACCTCGATCACCAATCTCTCCACAACAGCTCATCCATTAAATAACCCGGCTCTCTCTCCCGAGATCGCCAATATCCTGACTGAACTCAACAAATCCCCGATCGCCCTGAAAACGATCAACAAGGATAAATTATTCGGCTATTTGCTCCTGAACGATATCGCAAAAAAACCGGCTTTGGTCTTTAAGGTGGAAAGCCCCAGGATCCTCAGCTTCCAATCGGAGATTTTTTCCAGCCTGCTCTCTTTAGTCCGCGCCGGGGCGTTCTTTTTATGCGCCCTGGTTATTTTGATCCTGCTCCAAAAGACTATTCTCTCGCCGCTCGATAAGATCAACAAACTCATGGCTAAAATAATTGATATATGCCAGCTGACCGCTGTAAACAAATCCGCCCCATGTGACGAAATCGACCAGCTGAAACATTCAGCCGAAGCATTGCTTGAAGAACTTAATCATCGCCATCCGGAAAACAAAGCATTATTCAAGTCTTGACCGCTTCTACCAAACTTTTTTCAACACTTATGATAAAATCATCCCATGCAAAGATTAAGGTTGGCAATAATAATCATGACTATTTTGTCCAGCCATGCTTCTGCCGCCTGGTACTCCTGGCCCCAGATCTGGGGAAAAGATGAAACGCACCCCGTAAGCGCGACTGCCAATATCTCCCGCTCCCAGCAAGAAAAGCTGGCTGTCCTGGCAAATGTTTTGCGGGTCGAAAAAGATTTTTCCGGTATGCGGCAAGCGGTCAGTAATGGGCAAGCGGCCGGATTCAAAGTCCTTGCCCAGCTTTTTTCTAACGCTTTTCCGGCGGAAGAAGACAAACAAGCGCTTATCACTGGCGGCGCCGAAATTATCAATTATGACGGGAATCCTTTTTATTCATACGGCTACTTTTGCTGCAGCCAGCCAGCCTGGCGCGACTATCTTAAGGACGCGGCAAGATCGGCCGTGGAAACCGGCGCTGACGGATTTTGTCTGATAACCGGGAACAATGAAGACGGCCGCTGTTTCTGCTCGTCCTGCGAAGCCTATTTCAGGGAATATTTAAAAGCTAAATACACCGCCCCGGAGCTGGCCGCCCTGGGGATAGCGGATATCAATACTTTTGATTATTCGGATTATTTGCGCGGCAAAGGATACACCCAGAACGATCTTTACGGCGATAACGATAAAAGCGGCATTCCTCTTTTAGAGGATTACAAGAGATCCAACGACCAGACTTATCTGAGTTATGTTCAGGATCTGATAAATACGGCAAAAACATATGGCAAATCCGACCTCCTGGTGATGATGTCACGGGAAGGTCCGGCCGAATCAACGACCGTCAAATACTCTTCTATTGAAGCTTTTACTTTTTATACTGATTTTGATGTCTTGTCCAATATTTTTTCCTACCCGGAGAACACTCAAGCTCCGGTTTATAAATATGAAAAAGCGATGTTTCCTTCCGTCCCCATCGTCACCCAGCCGGTCGACCTTTCCATGGGAGGGATCGCGACCCAAACCTCTGATCCCGAAAAATATCTTTATGGGTGCATCGCGGAAGCTCTGGCCAACAAGGTCAGCTACTATGACGTGCACGATTACGGCCTTTGGAACAACCTGTGGCTGGACTGGAGCATAGATCCTTCGTTCAATTTAAAGATCAAGGATTTCCTTCAAGCCTATAACGCCGCATTTGATCCCGGCACCCTCCAAAGCTACGCCAAGATCGGGGTCCTCTACTCCACAAAAACCCAATTAACCGGCCAATGGCTGCGGCCGGCAACGGCCAGCGCCTCTTTTCTCGGGTTGGGCAAAGCTCTTTCCAAAGCCGGTTTTCAATACGATGTTATTTTTAACAGCACCGGGGAACATCGGGCAGAGACCATCAGCGCCGGCGCCCTGGACCCGTATGAGATCGTGATCATTGCCGGAACATACAGCTTAACCGCGCGGGAAAGATCAGCCCTGCTTGCCTTTGCCAACGGCGGGGGGACCTTGATCGCTTATGGCGAGATTGACGGGTCTCTTTCGCTCACCCCCGGCGAAACCGCTTATGGTTCAGGCAGAATATACTACAATCCAGCTTCAGTCCCTAAATCGTACGCCCAAACCGCCGGCGCGACTTATTTGGCAACTATCGAAAGCGACGTCAACAATTATCTTTCCGGTAAGATCATAAAAGGGATCACCCAAACTCATCTCAACCGCCAGGTCTGGAAAACCGCTGACCCGGAAAGGGTTTATTTGCACCTGGTCAATCATGATGTCGCCAATAAAGTTACCAGCCTTACCGTTTCTCTGGAGCTGCCCGCGGGATTTGGACCCGACAAGCTTTATTGCGCGTCCCCGGATCTGGCCGAGCAGGAATTGGCTTACACGCGAAACGGCCAAAGCATTACCTTTATTGTGCCGGAACTCGATGTTTGGGACCTACTGATCCTGACCAGCACGCAGGAATCCGGACAATCCGCCGCCAGAGAGAGCATTGTCCAATCGCTCGCCTGCGGACCAAACCCTGCTTCGGACAGCTCAACGATCATTTATTCGCTCTCCGAGCCGGCAACAATAAAAATTGGGATCTATTCGATCAGCGGAAACCTGTTAAAAGTCCTGTCCGAGAGCTATACATTAGGCGGCACCGTAAGAAGCGCTGTCTGGGACCTAAAAGACGCGGTTGGCGACATTGTTCCCAACGGCGTTTATATTTACATCCTGGAAGCCAGAGGCGAAAGCGGCAGGATATCGCGGGATAAAGGGAAAATAATCATATTAAAATAAACTGGGGGACAGGGATTCGTCCTCCGCCCCGGCTTGGGCCGGGGGCTACGGGACATGGCGTTTTAGCTTCCGCTCGCTCACCGTGCTTGGGCACGGGTATCGCTCACTCTTCCCGCCGCTGGCGGGCGCAAAAACGCCTTTCTCATCCCTTCCCTGTTTTGCGCGGCAAAACCTTATTGCTGAACGCAATACCATATTTTTCTTCGAAAAATCTGGGGGACAGGGATTCGAACCCCGATACGCAGCTCCAGAGGCTGCAGTCCTACCGTTAGACGATCCCCCAATGACAACTAATAAGGCGGGTTCCACCAATGAGGCTGAAAAATTAAAATAAACAGGCCATAGGCGACAATAAAGCCAGCAACCACCATGTAAACCAAGAAACCGCCGGCCAGCGGCTCCTGCCACCGTTTCCGCATCCACCAGGAAAAAAGCAGGGCTAAAATTCCAACAATTAATACACCAACCCCTTTAAATACAGGGCTTGTGCCGGTAAATTGGACAAAACTAACAACCCATTCGAACATGGTAAAATTATAACTTACTTTAAATTAACTTTCCACTCCCCTATAGTGTATAATTAATTCATGTCGGACACCTCTTTTTCCTGCGATTTTCTGATCATTGGCGGCGGAATAGCCGGGCTTTCGGCCGCTCTTGAAGCAAGTAAATACGGCGAAGTTATCCTCCTGACCAAAGGAAAGACCGGCGAAAGCGCCACCGAGATCGCCCAGGGAGGGATAGCTGCCGCCATCGACCAGCCGCGCGACTCGACCGAATATCATTTTGAAGACACCATCGCCGCCGGGGCCAACCTCTGCGACGAACAGGCGGTCCGGGTTTTGGTGACCGAAGGGGTCGACCGGGTAAAAGAGCTAATTGAAATGGGAGCCCGCTTTGACCGGGCCGAGACCGAAGCGGGAGGAGGGTTTGCCCTAGCCCTGGAAGGGGCACATAAACGCCGCCGTATTCTTCACGCGGGGGACGAGACCGGCAAAGAGATCGAAAAAACCCTTGGTCGGCGGGTGGTCAGCGAAAATAAAGTCTCCATTGTCCAGGGAATGATGGGGATAGATCTTTTAGTGGAAAACGGCCGCTGTTATGGGGCCCTTGCTCTTGATGGAAAAACTGGAGAAGTTAATACCTATCAGGCAAAATCAACCCTTATTGCTACCGGAGGAGTCTGTCAAACCTATCTTTATACGACCAATCCCTCTTTTGCCACCGGTGATGGTATTGCCATGGCTTATCGAGCCGGCGCGGAAGTAACCGATCTGGAGTTCGTTCAGTTCCACCCGACCGCCCTCGTCAAGTTCAAACAATTCGAAGATATCGTCGCCCTCCCCCGCTTTCTGATCTCCGAAGCGGTCCGCGGCGAAGGGGGAGTCCTGCTCAATACCAATGGGGAACGGTTTATGGAAAAATACCACGTCAAACTGGAGCTGGCCCCCCGCGACATCGTTTCCAGGGCAATTGTCCAGGAAATAAAGGCAACCGGCAGCGACCATGTTTGCCTCTCGCTCAAAGGGATCGAACCGGACAAGATCAAGCACCGTTTCCCGATGATCTACCAGACCTGTCTCGATCGGGGGCTCGACATCACCAAAGACAATATTCCAGTCGCCCCTGCCGCCCATTATTTTATGGGGGGGGTCAAGACCGACACCAACGGAAAAACAAATCTTCCGGGGCTTTACGCCGCCGGCGAATGCGCGTCAACCGGCGTCCATGGCGCGAACCGCCTGGCGTCTAATTCTCTTCTTGAGGGATTAGTCTTTGGGCGTCGGGCGGCGCTCGCGGCAAAAAACGAAATACTAAATGCTAAATACGAAACAAAAACTGATCTTCAAATCCTAAACCTCAAACCGCGTTTCAAGGATTTCGAGATCCAGCGCTACAAGCTGATCATTAAAACCGCTATGTGGAATGGGGCGGGGATCATCAGGTCGAAAGAAAGCCTGGAAAATACCCAGCACAAACTAGCCATGGTGGAAAAGGACCTGATCTACCCGGCCGGTTCGATCGAGGAGCTGGAATTAAAAAATATGCTGTTGACCGCCCAATTGATCAACCGGGCGGCGCTTGACCGGACCGAGTCAAGAGGCGCCCATTATCGAAGTGACTTTCCAAATAGTGACGAAAAAAGCTGGAAAAAGCACCTGGTCTATATAATAAACCGTTAAATCTCCCTATAACACCCGAAATTTCCCGTCAAAATTGCCGATATATTATTAGACAGGCACAAGGAGCATCGGCAATGCCGCCAATCAACGCCGCAAGAAAGTTAACTGCTTGCCAGGAAGCCAATTCCCGGCCTTCTTTGCTTAACCCGGGAACCCAAAGGTTTCTTGACCTTTTTAAGCGGGTCAGGGAAGGCTTGCTTCAAAGAAGGACAGCGGTCGATCTCTTGATCAGAGAAAATGACAAGTTAGTGCGAAGCATTGCCCGTAAATATGAGAACCGCGGCTTGGCCCTTGTTGACCTTGCGCATGAAGGGAATATCGGCTTATGCGAAGCGATCGCGGTCTTCGAGACCAGGCTTAAGGAAAGTTGTTTTGAAAACTTAGTCAGGGCTGGGAAGCTGAGCCTCGATGATTTTTCCCATATCTACATTAAAAAAGCGATCGAGAACGCCGTTAAAGAAAAAATGAGAGAAGTTAGTTTTCCCGGCAAATTTGTCCCCCTGGACGGAACTCTCCCCTCTAATGAAGGGAGGGGGTTAACCCGTCATGATCTAATGGCCGACCCGACCGCTTATAATCCCGAAGAAATGGCGCTGGCGCGCCGCATTCTGGAGCGGCTCGCGCCCGACCGGCAAGAGGCATTGAACGAAGAATTACCACCCGGTCTGCCGCCAACTGAAAGCCCAAATCTCCCGGATCCGTTTCCTTTCGGTCCTATTGTCCCCCTCCCCCATCGACAGGAAACCTCCCCCAGGCAAAAAGAGCTGGCCAAGGAATTGTCAGCTATTATCGATAGCCCGGGGATCTTTGAGCAAAGGTTCACGGCGCTGGTCGAGCTATTAAACCGCAAAGAGATCTCGACTTCAGACGTGGTCGATATCCTGACTCTGCTGGACAGGTCAAGCAACAGCCGTTATTTTGAGATCAAGGGAAAGATTTTTGAACTATTGTCTCGTCTGCCAAAAAGCAAAGTCATTGGCGCCAAAACCCAGGCGGAAAGATCGCCAGATCAAAACGCGACAGCTCTACGCTGGCTGACCATGTTTTACTTGCCAATCGAGGCCAGGTCGAATAAACACCGAAAATCGTTAAATCTCCGCAAATCGATCTTAGCTTTTCTGGAAGACGGCGGTCCACCACCGGAACCATTCATAAAAAAGGCCAGCCACGGCATTCTAAGCTTAATTACTGTTTCGGGGACGCCAGCTCTTCTCTCCCCTCTTGGCTGCATGGACAGGGATGTCAATCTCTCCTTTAGCATTGAAGACAGCCGTAAAATCGTTTCAGTCCACGAAACAAACGGAGTACCGATAAGAGACTTTGAAATAATCAAAGATTCAGGCGACGTCTGGAAAGCAAGACCGATTATTAGAACTGACAGACAGTTATCTGCCGAACGCGGACGGGCGATTGCGGCTTTTATCCTGGAAGAAAAAGAACCTGGACAGGAATATATCGTAACGATTAAGGAACAAGGCGCGATCGATCTGGTCCACTTTAACGGTATGCGCCTGCAGATCAGCGCGCTTGGCTTTGGGGAGAGACCGGCCAAAATCAGCTTCCAGATCGTTAATGGAGACAAGGTCTGCACGGTCAAAGAAGAGGACGGCCGCCTGATCAAACAAGTTAGAATTTATCAGTCGGATACTGGCCTTTGGCTGACGAAGCCGCTAAACCCTTCCGACCTCCAGCTGGCGGCGGAACGCTTCCGAGCGATCAAATCATTTTTTGAAGGGGGCCCTCGCCCGGAACAAACATATTCGTTCACGATCAGGGATAACGGGAATATTGATCTTATCATGATAGAACAAAAACATCTGTCGCTTAATTCCCTTGGCTGCCGCAAAAGAGAGGCGCTGGTCGCTTTCCGGACGGAAAATGGCGATCGGATCGTTTCGGTTTTTGAAGCGGACCGGAGTGAAAACGATAAACCGATCCGGGAATATCGGATCATTAAACAACGCGGCCGCTGGCAGGCCAAACCGCTTGAAATATCCGACCGCAAGCTGGCCATGCTCCGTACTAAATTAATCCTGGAATTCATTGAAGGCAAAAGACAAAGGCCGCCGCGGTCATTCCAGATCACGATCGGAACTAACGGCACAGCCTTCCTATTCAGCCTCAACAGGCGATCAGTTCACCTGGGATCATTAGGCTGCAACGGCAAAAAGAAAAGAGAGGCAATAGCCACAATTATAAAAGATAAAAAAGATAATGTGATCGTTATGGTAGCCGAAACGAACGGGGCAAAAATAAACGCCTATCTTCTGGCCAGCCAGGGCGCGATCAATTTTAAGCCGCCGGTGATCTCGGAAGCTTATTCCGGATAGATCCGCAGCCGCCGTTTAGGCTCTTCACCTACCGACTCCGAATGAAGCCCCGCCTCTTCCACCCTTTGATGCTGCAACCGCCGGATATATGCGTTCTGGGGATTAAGGTCGATCGCCTTTTTACCGTTTTTAGCCGATTCGATCGCATCTGCAGCTTCCCGCAGGGCAATCGCTTCTGTTTCTTCTTTCCCGGCGGCGTTAAAGTAAAACTTCAGGAATTTGATCATCTGCGACGAGACGTTCTTTTTGATGACATGGACCTGAATATTGCGCTCATCCGCCGCTCGCATAATTTTAGTCCCCGTCCGGGCCTTTGATTTAACCGTCAAAACCAGATCGGCTTCGTCTATCTCTTTGGCGACGACCGCCGGCAGCTGCATTGCCCGGAGAGATCGTTCCAGCGTCTGCCTGTTGACCCCAAAAGGATAAATCCTGACCGGCCCCTCCCCTTTTTCTATTGCCATTCGGTCCACCTCTTCCTGGGTCGGGACCGGCATCGGCTCGAGCGCTTTTTGTGAGATCTCGATCTTCCCGTCGGGAAGACGAACCCTGATCTCCGGCCTGATCGGCAGGCCGCGCAGAATGGCGTCAACTGATTTGGCGACGTCACCATAGATGGCAAATTTATCCCGTTCCTGGATCTCGACCGCGATATCGAACGCGGGAGGGCCTTTCCGCTCCAGAACCGCTTTTTGGGTATGGCGGCGCTTCGCCTCTTCATCCCCCAGAATAACCGATTGGATCCCGCCGACCAGGTCGGTCAGGGTCGGGTTGCTGATAATGTTGTCAAATGTCACCCCGTGGGCGGTCCCAATGAGCTGGACGCCGCGCTCAGCGATCGTCTTGCAGGCGGCCGCTTCCGCTTCGGTCCCGATCTCGTCAACGATGATCACTTCCGGCATGTGGTTCTCCACCGCTTCGATCATCACCTTGTGCTGAAAATCGGGAGACGGGACCTGCATCCGGCGGGCGGAGCCGATCGCCGGGTGGGGAATGTCGCCGTCGCCGGCGATCTCGTTGGAGGTATCAACCACAATAACTCTTTTTTTAAACTGTTCGCTCAAGACCCGGGCCGCTTCGCGCAGTTTGGTCGTCTTCCCGCTGCCGGGAGGACCAACAAACAGGACGTTCTTCCCCGACTCAACCACATCTCTTATAATATCGATCGTTCCGATAATGGTCCGGCCGACCCGGCAGGTCAGACCAATGATCTTTCCCCGGCGGTTGCGGATGCAGGAGATCCGGTGCAGGGTCCGCTCCACCCCCGCCCGGTTATCGGAGGTAAAATCGCCGACTTTGCCTACGACATAATCAATGTCGTCCTGGGAAACGACCATTTCCCTGAAATAATGGACAGAGCGGGAAAACCGCGCTTCCGCCGGTTTGCCAAGATCAAGCACAACCTCGACTAAAGAAAAAATATCATGATAGGTGATTAATGATTGCTTAATAAGCGGGGGTAAAACCTCTAAGAGGCTGCTTAGCTCTTCATCAAGATGGTTCATCAACTATTGGGTGGGTTTGCCCTTGATCAGGTTCTTAAGGTTGATCCCCGGAACAAAAGCCGGAGATTTGGAATCATCTATGGTAATTTGTGCCCCGGTCTGCGGGTTGCGTCCAATGCGTCCTTTGCGCTTTCTGACCACAAAGTTGCCAAAACCAACCAGTCTGACTTTTTCATTACGGGTCAATGCCTCAGAGATCTCGTTCAAAACAACATCGATCAATGCTTCCGCTTGCGCCTTGGTCAGATCTGATTTGTCCGCGACTTTGCCCGCCAATTGCTTTTTATTCATATTTCCCCTCCACTTATTTTGCCGCCTTTGCTGTCATCGCTTCTTTGGCCAAAAGAGACTGCCAGCGCTGGTCGACTTCCGCCTGAATATCCTCAATAATTTTTTCGTTCCCCGGCTTGAACAGATGCCGAAACCTCTCCTGTGTCTTCAAAAATTCTGTTATCGGTTTCTTTTCCCGCGGTTTGGTGATCTTATATACGCCATTTTCAACCTCGTAAAGCGGCCAGAAGCAGGTTTCGGCCGCTATCCGGCCAATTACCCCGGTCTCCTCCGGCTTGTAAGCCCAGCCAAGCCGGCAGGGCTGAAGAACGTTCATGAATTTCGGCCCGCGGATCGAAAAAGCTTTTTCCGCTTTGCGGGTCAGGTCGGCCCAGTTGCCTACGGTCGCCTGGGCAACATAGGGGATATTGTGGGCAACCATGATCTCGGTTAAGTCTTTCCGGTTCATGGTCTTCCCCTGTTTGACTTTGCCGGCAGGTTCGGTGGTCGTGTTTGCCCCCTTCGGGGTGGCGCTCGACCGCTGGATCCCGGTGTTCATATAAGCCTGGTTGTTATAGCAGACATAGGTCAGGTCGTGCCCCCGCTCCATCGCGCCCGATAGCGACTGGAAACCGATATCGTAAGTCCCACCATCGCCGCCAAAAGCGACAAAGTTAATATGCTGGCTGGTCTTCCCTTTTCTTTTTAAATACTGGTAATAAGCTTCCACGCCGGACATGGTTGCCGCGGCGTTCTCAAATGCGTTGTGTAAAAATGGGACTTTCCAGGCCGAATAAGGAAAAATCGTGGTCGAAACTTCCAGACAGCCGGTGGCCGAAACAACGACTACCGGGTCTTTTGAGGCAAGTAAAACCTGGCGGACTACAATGGAAGCGCCGCAACCTGGACAGAGCCGATGACCGCCGGTCAGCGGTTCTTGTTTTTTTGATAATTCTTTTAAATTTGCCATTACTCTCTAACTCCTAAATACTGGACTAAGGGTTGTTTTTCGATATTTTGAAGATCGGTATAAACCTGGCGGATCAGTTCAAGATTGATCTCTCGTCCACCCAGCCCGTATATATAATTGATCATTTTTGGTTTTGCTTTCTGGTCAAACATCCCGGAGCGGACCTCGGTAAAGACGTGTCCCCCCTGGGCCGACCAGGTGTCGGACCGGTCAAGAACGGCAACTGTTTTGGCTTTGCTCAAAGCGGCCGCGATCTCTTCCGCCGGGAAAGGCCGGAATACCCTGATCTTCAGGAGTCCCGCCTTGATCCCTTTGGCCCGGAGTTCATCAACCACTACCTTGGTCGTCCCGCAGGTGGAGCCAAGCGCGACTATTACATGTTCGGCATCATCAAGCTGATATCCTTCGATCAAGCCGTATTTCCGGCCAAACTTTTCGGCAAACTCATCGGCAACCTCCAAAATGATCTTTTTGGCGCCGCGCATCGCTTCCGCGACCTGGACCCGGTGTTCAAAATAATAGTCCTGCAGGTCGATCAAACCAAGGGTGACCGGCTTATCGATATCAAGCAAACGAGTCGCCGCTTTACGTTCGCCGCCAATAAACTTTTGAACGTCCGCGTCATCCAGCAGTTCGATCTTGTCCATGCAGTGGCTGATAATAAAGCCGTCGGTCGTCACCATCGTCGGCAGCTGCAGGCGCGGATCTTCCGCGATCCTGATCGCCTGGATCAGGCTGTCATAAGCCTCCTGGGAATTTTCGGAAAAGATCTGAACCCAACCGAAGTCCTGGGCCGCCATCGTGTCTGAGTGGTCGCAATGGATATTGATCGGCCCGGAGATCGCCCGATTGACGTCGCACATGACGATCGGCAAACGAAGGGACGAAACGATCGGCAATATTTCATACATTAACGCCAATCCCTGCGAAGAAGTCCCGGTCATGACCCGTCCGCCGGCCGCCGAAGCTCCGACGCAGGCCGACATCGCCGAATGCTCCGATTCGACCGCCACGTATTCGGTGTCGACCAAACCATCAGCCACATATTTGGCAAAGATCATGACGATCTCGGTCGCCGGGGTAATGGGGTAAGCCGCCACCACATCCGGATTGATCTGGCGCATCGCCTCCGCCATTGCTTCATTGCCGGTTTTAGCTACAACCTTAACCATACTATTTTCCTTCCGGCCCCATGGTGATCGCCTTTTCCGGCTTCACGGGGCATTCTTTAGCGCAGATCCCGCATCCTTTACAGTGTTTGTAATCGATGCCGGTCATTTTTGAGTCCTTTACTATAATTGAGGAGTCGGGACAATAGATCCAGCACTGCAGACATTGGATACAGCGGTCGGCATGCCAGGTCGGCCGCTCGCTCCGCCAATCTCCGGTCTCAAATGATTCCGCAGTCCCACCCTGGACAACATCGCCCGGCGGCAGTTTTTTCCAACCCTGTTTATCAGTTGTCATTCGGCATGTACCTCGCTATACGCCCGTTTGATCGCTGCCAGGTTCCCCTTGACGATCTCAGGCTTGTTTTTAAATTTCTCGGAGAGTTTCTTTTCCATGTCTTTCATCATCATGTCAAAATCAAGAATCCCGCTAACCTTGGCCAGGGCGCCAAGCATCGGGGTGTTGGGAATGTCACGGCCTATCGTCTCCTTCGAAATGCCGGAAGCGTCAACGGTATAGACTTTGATCTCTTTCCCCAGCTGTTTTTTGATCTCCGCCGGCTTGCTCGTAGTGTTGACAATGATCGCGCCGCCATCCGGCATCCCGTCAGTTACGTCAACCTTTCCCATTAGGGTCGGGTCAAGGACCACAACCAGGCTGGGATTGGTGATCGAACAGTGGAGATTGATCGGTTGGCTGGAGATGCGGTTAAACGAAGCGACCGGCGCGCCCATCCGCTCCGGGCCGTATTCCGGAAAAGCCTGAATATATTTACCCAGGGACATTGCCGCTTCTCCAAAGAGAAGCGCAGCGGTCTTTGCTCCCTGACCCCCACGGCCATGCCATCTTATTTCAACGGTGTTATCCATGATTTCAACCTTTCCATTCCGATTTTATCAAACAAGAACGCAAAAATCAACAACAAGAAAAATGGGACCAGCGCCCCGGCAAAGGCTTTCCACTTGGGGACGCCGTAAATACGTCGGCCGATCACCGCCAGAAGACCGTAAAGATAAACGATCAGCAAAACAAAAATAAAATTAAAACCGACCCGAAAAAGCTCGAACGAAAGAAGCTCGAAATGGGTTAAAAAAGCGATGATCATCATCAGCCAGGCGCCAACGATGAAAGCGGAACTGTAAAAAACGGCTTGTAAAGTCCGCTCAACTGACCCTCGCCCGCCAAGGCTGCTATATATATAATGAAGGACATAGGAGAGCACAAAAAAAGCGGCGGTCAGGGAAACGATCAGCAACCCGGCCAGGATAAAAAAAGTGATCAGGAAAAAAACAAAAGCCAGGGTCAGCATGACCGGCATGATCACCAGCAATTTATAGCCGGAGATCCCTTCGATCAGGGTCGCGCCAACCGGCCAGTATTGAAAAAAGAAAACCCCGGCGGTCATCGCGAACGCGACCAGCCAGGCAGAGACCAAAAAGAACGAGTAGGCCTTTTCTTTCCAGCTCTCTTCTTTCAGCCTTACGTAAAAATAGATCGGCTTGGCCATGATCTGCCACCATGTTTTCCGGTACCAGTGCAATAGATTTATCATGAAACAACCTCTCTTCGCCCTTCCAGGGCCTTATAAAGAGTCGCCGGATCAGCATAATCCATGTCCGCTCCAACCGGAAGACCATACGCGATCCTGGTCAGCTTGATCCCCAATGGCTTGATCAGCCTGGTCAGATATATAATGGTTGCCTCCCCTTCGGTCGTCGAATTGACCGCCAGGACGATCTCTTTGATCCCTTCCTTGCCAAGACGGGTAAGCAATTCTTTGATCCTCAGGCTTTCCGGGTCGATCCCATCCAGAGGAGAGATCACTCCCCCCAAAACATGGTATTTGCCATTATACACACCAGAACGTTCGATCGCTACCAGGTCTTTTGGTTCTCCGACCACGCAAAGAACGGAATTGTCCCGGCTGGTATCGGAGCAGAGTTTGCAGGGATCAATATCAGTTATGTTGTAACAGACCGAGCAATGGCGAATACTTTCTTTCGCCAGGCGAATGGAAGCCAACAGATCAGCGATCCCCTTTTCGGTGCTTCCTAACAGATGAAAGGCGATCCTCTGGGCCGATTTCGGCCCGATCCCCGGCAATTTCTGCAGTTCATTGATCATGTTGGCCAGCGTGGCGGCATACATAGTTTGGCTATTATAGCACAATCGGGTCATGCTATAATAAGTTAATGGAAAAGCAAAAACGAGCGGTCTTCCTGGATCGCGACGGAACCATCATCAAAGATGTTCATTACCTCAGCAATCCGAAAGAGATCGAATTTCTCCCGGGAGCGATCGACGGGATCAAGCGGTTGAATGAAGCCGGCTTTCTGGTCATGGTGATCAGCAACCAATCCGGGGTCGCCCGGGGACTCCTCTCCGAAGATATGCTCCAGACAATTGACAAAACAATGCATAAGCTCTTGCTGGCCCAGGGAGCGCATCTTGACGCATCCTATTACTGCCCTCATCATCCCGACCATGGGGTGTATCCATATAATGATGAATGCGAATGCCGCAAACCATCCCCAGGCATGCTTATTAGGGCAGCCAAAGAAAACCAGGTCAACCTTGACCGTTCTTTCATGATCGGTGACAAAGTGAGCGACATTGAGGCGGGCCAGGGAGCCGGCACCAAAACTATTCTGGTCCTGACCGGAGTCGGCACGGAATCCAGATCCAAATTAAAACAACCGGCTAACCACATTGCCAAAGATCTGACCGAAGCGGCGGCTTGGATAGTCGACCAGTAATATGGTAAACTAGCCCCGACCGTCACAAGGAGTTTGCTGTGGATAATCTAAAAAAATATATCCCTGGTTTTACCGGCAAAAAGATCCTGATCGTCGGCGACTTGATGCTTGACGAACATATTTGGAGCTCTGTCTCCCGGATCTCTCCCGAAGCGCCGGTCCCCATTGCCGATGTCAAGAAAACGACCCACGTTCCGGGGGGATGCGGCAACGTCGCCGCCAATATTGCCGCGCTGGGGGCAACACCCTACCTGGTCGGGCTGATCGGCCGGGATAGTTCCGGAGAAAAACTGCTTAACGCGCTAAAGAAGATCGGGATCTCTACCAATTACATTATTTCTGACGATATCAGGCCAACAATTTTAAAATCGCGGATCATTGCCGCTTCGCAACATGTTGTCCGGGTCGACCGGGAAGATAAATCGATCCTCTCCCCCCTCCTGACCCAGCAGATCATCAAACGGCTAAAAGAATTGATCCCCCGCGTTGACGCGGTTATCATTTCTGATTATGAAAAAGGGCTGGTTACCAAGACGATCTGCCAGGCCGCCATTAAATTTGCCCGCGCCAACAAAAAAGCGGTCGCAGTTGATCCGAAAGGAGCCGATTACGCCAAATATGCCGGAGTGACGATCATTACCCCCAACCTTCGGGAAGCGACCGTCGCCTCCGGGATCGATATTAAAGATGACGCCACCCTGCTTGCCGCCGGAAAAGCGATCATAAAAAAAGCCAAAAGCCGTTTTGCCCTGATCACTCGGGGACGCGACGGCATGACCCTGTTTGACAACAAAGATGCCAAAACCTTTCCAGCTGTACCACGTGAGGTTTTTGACATTACCGGAGCGGGAGACGCGGTTATTGCCACTATCGCCCTGACCCTGGCCGCCGGAGCCTCCATGAAAGAAGCGACCTTGCTGTCCAACTTTGCCGGCTCGGTAGTGGTCGGCAAGATCGGGACCGCCCCCTGTTTCAGGGAAGAGCTCGAAGAAGCCCTGGCCGGACACGAGCCGATCACCAGAAAGATCAAATCCCGCCAGGAGATCGCCCCGATCGCCCGGAACCTCAAAAACGAAGGGCTGAAAGTGGTCTTCACCAACGGCTGCTTCGACCTTCTCCATCTCGGCCATGTCCGCTACCTGCGGGAAGCCAAAAAACTGGGAGACGTCCTGATCGTAGGGGTCAACAGCGACAAATCAGTCGCCGCGCTCAAAGGACCGAGCCGCCCGTATGTTTCGGAAATGGAGCGGGCGGAGATCCTCGCCTCTCTGGAATGCGTCGATTACGTTATCATATTCAGCGATCTGCGTCCGGATAACCTGATCAAAGCGGTCTCCCCCAACGTTCACGTCAAGGGGGGGGATTACAAGATCAACGATCTTCCCGAAAAAAAGATCGTGGAGTCGCTGGGCGGAAAAGTCGTCGTTATCCCCCCGATCAAGGGGCGCTCAACCACCAACATTGTCGCTAAAATCCTGGGAGGTAAAAAATGAGTTTAAAAACACTTGGTTTGTTTTTGCTTGCCGCTTACTGCTTACTACTTACGGCTTTGCCGTCAATCGCCTGGCGGATCACCCCAGAGCTCCAAAAAGAATTAAACACCAAGCAAGAAGCGGTCCGGGCCAATCCTAACGATCCAGGCACCCGTTTTGACCTGGCAATTACCATGGCCTACACCAACAACCTGCAAGACGGCTGGAACAACCTCAAAAAAACCGTGGAGCTTGACCCTGGCTTCAAGAAAAAAGGATTGGAACTATACGAGAAAAAAGTGACCGAGGACCCAGGCGACTGGCGGCTCCGCTTCCGCCTCGCCTTTGCCTATTATTTCAACGAACGTAAAAGGGAAGCGATCAGGGAACTGGACAATGTCATCAAGATCGACCCATATAACGTCTGGGCCTACGGCTATCTCGCCCTGATCTACGGCGAGCTTGGCGAGACCGAGACCGCCATGGCCGCGACCAAGAAGGGCCTGGCGATCGACAGCAACGTTGCCGCCCTCCATCTTCTGCTCGGCGAAGGGTACAACCGCAAAGGGGACAAATGGAAAGGGTTTCTGGAAACAATGGAAGCGGTTAGGCTACGCGCCCTGGGTTACTAAAACAATGAAACGCCTGCTCCCAATCTTAGCCATCATTTTCTTCATCTGGATCTTCTACTGGGCTCTTTTTGTCCCCAAAGAGGATGTTTCCGGACGAATCTATAATTCGCTCAAGGAGCAGGAAAAAAAGGCCGACCTGATCTTTAAAAAAGTCACTGTCGAAGAGGTCGTCAACGGGGTCAAATACTGGCAGCTCGAGGCCGACACCGGAATGCTCAATAAAAACGCCGGTCTCGCCGCCCTGCAAAATGTTGAAGGGACATTTTTTAATAAAGGGAAAGCGGTCTTAAAATTCTCCTCCCCCGCCGCCCTCTGGGAAAAAGACAAAAAAGAGATCTATCTTGACAACCCGGTCGGATACGACATCGCGTCCGAAGGAAAGATCGACCAGCTCGTCAGTTCGATCCGGGCCGGCAAGTTCTCTTTCTTCTCTTTCCCCAAAGAATATAAAAAAGGACTTGGTTACTGGTTCAAGGCCAAAAACCTCCGCTGGCGCCTGGCCGACCAAAAACTTGTTTGTCAGGGAGGGATCATGCTGAACAAAGGTGACGCCGCCGCTTACGCCGAGACCTTAAGCGGCGATGTTGAGTTCAAAAAAATGGAGCTAAGCGGCTCCCCCAGGATCATCATTGGCCCTGCCGGCTCGATCCCGGCAACCCTGGAGGCCGAATCTTTTGAGATCACCGGAAGCCAGGATATTTTTACCGCGATCGGCAATCCCAGGATCAGATGGCATGATGCATACATCACAGCGAAAAACATCCAATATTACCAGCAAAAAAAGAAGCTAAAGCTCTCCACTGAAGTCACTATCAGCTTCCGCGACATCAAGGCCTGGGGAGATAAAGCCGACTATTTTACCGAAGACCAGCAAATCGTCCTCTCCGGTAATGCCAAAGCGGAACAAGGGACTAACAAGCTGACCAGCGATCAGGTCATGGTCTCGCTCAAAGAACAGAAAATATCGCTGGTCGGAAAAAGCAAACTGGTGATCAATAAATAAAATGATAATTAAAACCCAACCCAAACCGCAACAGGCGATCATAATTGAAGAAGATAAAGCGTACGACGCAATAATTGTCGGCGGCGGACCGGCCGGACTGACGGCGGCCCTATACGCTCTCCGCTCTAAACTAAATGTCCTGCTGGTGGAAAAAATGATCCTGGGGGGACTGGCGACCACGACCTTCAAGATCGACAACTATCCCGGATTCCCGGACGGGATCTCCGGCCAGGAGCTTGGCCAGCGCCTGGAAAGCCAGGTCAAAAAGCTATCTCCACAGATCGTCTGGGGAAAAGCGGTCCAGGTCAAGAACGGCAAGCGGAACCGGGAAGTCATTATTGACGGTAAAAGCTATTTCGGCAAATCGGTGATCATCGCGACCGGCTCGGACCCGGCCAAACTCGGCATTCCGGGAGAAGAGGCCTTTACCGGACGGGGAGTCTCCTATTGCGCGGTTTGCGACGGTGCTTTTTACCAGGACAAATCGGTCGTTGTGGTCGGCGGCGGCAATTCCGCCGTAGAAGAAGCCCTTTTCCTGACGCGATACGCCAGCAAGGTAACGATCGTCCATCGCCGCGACAAACTCCGGGCCGACCGGATAGTCGCCGAAAAAGCGCAAAGCCATCCCAAGATCTATTTTCATTGGAATTCAACCGTGCAAGAGATCGTCGGAGACAAGGTCGTCAATGGGATCGTCATTCTGGACCTGCTTTCAAAGAAAAAACTGACCGTGCCGGCCAACGGGGTCTTTGTTTACATCGGTTACCATCCCAACATTGATGCGGTCAAAGGGGTGGTCAAGCTTGACGAGCGCGGCTTTATCATTACTGATGAAAACATGAAAACCTCCGCACTGGGGATCTTTGCCGCCGGCGACGTCAGAGCAAAACTTCTTCGCCAGGTTGTCACCGCCGCTGCGGATGGGGCAATTGCAGCCACTTCAGCCAGAGAATTCATCGAAAAAGGGAAATAACCCTCCCCTCGCTCTTCCTTGACTTACAGGCCAAAACGGGGTATAATAGTAAAAGGCTGAAATACCGTCTAGCAGGTTGATTCCGGTGAGGGTAATCAGATCGAGCAAGTCACGAATATTCCAGCCATCCAATTATCGTACCCCAACAGTAAAAATTTCACTCATTTTATTTCATCAGGTTTGACCACGTCTATAATTAATGATAAACTAACTTAAAATCGGGGTGTAGCTTAGCTTGGTAGAGCGCCTGGTTTGGGACCAGGAGGCCGTAGGTTCAAATCCTATCACCCCGATTTTTTAGCTACAGCCTGGTAGAGCGTCCCGGTCGGACCGGGAAGGCCGTAGGTTCAAATCCTATCACCCCGATTTTTACTCCTCTTTTCCCATCTTCTGTTGTTTTTTTCTCCTATTTTTGTTAAAATGGCAACTGCTTCGACTGAAGCAATATTTACATAAAGGAAAGGGGTAAAAAAATGTCTGAATCTAATGTTGTGCTTCCGGCCCTGCGTATGCTTGAAATGAATCTGCTCTGGTTTGTCTTCGGTTCCGCTATCCTGGCTATTTTATACGGGATCTATCTTGCCTGGAAGGTGCTTGACGCACCGGCCGGCTCCAAAGAAATGGTTGAGGTCGCCAAAGCGATCCAGGACGGCTCCAGCGCCTATCTGGCCCGCCAATTCAAGGTCATGGGGATTTTCATCGCCTTGATCAGTATCGCCCTTTTCTTTATTTATCTGCCGGTCTACGCCGGTAATCCGACCCTCCCGCTGGGGATCGCGATCGCCTTCCTGCTTGGTTCGATCGCTTCGGCCGGCGCCGGCTATGTCGGCATGAGCCTGGCGGTCCGGGCCAATGTCCGCGTCGCTAACGCCGCCCTCACCAGCTTCAAAAAAGCGCTGGAAGTCGCCTTCCAGGCCGGCACGGTTTCCGGCATGTTCACCGTCGGCTTTGGTCTGCTTGGCGCGACGGTGATCTTCCTGATCTTCCGCGAGAACGCGATGAAAGTCCTGGTTGGCTTCGGTTTTGGCGGATGTTTGGTCGCCTTATTCATGAGGATCGGCGGCGGGATCTACACCAAAGCGGCTGACGTCGGGGCCGATCTCGTCGGTAAAGTCGAACAGAATATCCCTGAAGACGACGCCCGCAACGCGGCGGTCATCGCCGACAACGTTGGCGACAATGTCGGAGACTGCGCCGGTATGGCGGCCGACGTTTTTGAAAGCTATGAGGTCACGCTTGTCGCGGCAATTATTCTCGGCGCAGCCACTCTGGCCGACAAGAGCTTTCAGCTCTACTACGGCGCCGCGGCTTCGCTGATGGCGCTCAAGCTGATCATTTATCCCTTGCTTGTCCGGGCGATCGGGGTTTTCGCCTCGATCATCGGGACCTGGGCAGTCCGCGGGGAAGATACCGAAGAGATCGGCGACCCGATGAAACCTATCAACTTCGGCTTCTATGTCGCGGCGATCGCTTCGATCATCGGCTTTGTGACCGTCAATTACTTCTATTTGAAAGATCCAAAGACCGGCCTCCCCGACTGGCGCTTCTCGCTGGCCACACTGGTCGGCATCATCCTGGCGATCTCCATTGAAGCCATGACCAATTACTTTACGCATACCGAACACCGGCCGGTCAAAGAGACCGCGCATTCGGCCAACACCGGGTCCGCGACCACGATCCTGACCGGTTTCGGCCTCGGGCTTGAATCATCCTTCTGGGCAATCGTCGCCATCGCCGCCACTATTTTCGCCTCCATGGCGATCTTTGGCGGAAATATCGCTTTATCGGCATACGGTGTCGCGCTGGCCGGCCTGGGACTTTTGACCACCACCGGTTTCATCCTGGCGATGGACACCTACGGCCCGATCGCCGATAACGCCAACGGCATTTTTGAGATGTCCGGCACCTATCGTGGACAGGGGAGCCGGGCCGAAAAGATCGTTTCCAAGCTTGACGCGGTCGGCAACACGACCAAAGCGCTGACCAAGGGTTTTGCCATCGCGACCGCGGTTATTGCCGCTATCGCCCTTTTCCGCTCCTTTGTGGAAGAAGGCGGTTTGATCGCGACCGGCATTCAGATCAATTCACCCGATGTTTTTATCGGTCTTTTGATCGGCGGCTCGGTCCCGGTCCTCTTCTCCTCGTTCCTGATCAGAGCGGTCAGTAAAGCCGCGATCACCGTCGTGGAAGAGGTCCGCCGTCAGTTCCGCGAGATCCCCGGCATTATGCAAAGAAAGAACAAACCGGAATACGATAAATGCGTTGATATCGTCACTCTTGCCGCGCAGAGAGAATTAGTCGGCCCGGCGATCCTGGCGGTCGTCTCTCCGATCATCGTCGCCTTTGCTTTCGGCACCGCGGCGTTAGGCGGTTTCCTGGTCGGGGCGATCCTGGTCGGCCAGATCATGGCAGTACTCCTCTCCAACTCCGGCGCGATCTGGGACAATGCTAAAAAAGTGATCGAAATGGGCTTGCATGGCGGCAAAGGGAGCGAAGCCCACAAAGCTTCCGTCATTGGCGATACCGTCGGCGATCCGTTCAAAGACACCGCCGGTCCGGCTCTCAATCCATTGATCAAGGTGATGAACCTGGTTGCGATCCTGGTCCTGCCGCTCACCGTGCAGAACCTGGGCTTTGAGATCAAGACAATCATCGTTACCGTCGGCCTGCTGCTGATCCTGTTCGCGATGTGGATGAACAAAAGCGGCAGTACGTTCAAAGCATAAGCCTGGGCCCATGTAAAACTAGGTTAATTTGGGCGCGGGAGTAGCTCAGATGGTAGAGCGCCACCCTTCCAAGGTGGATGTCGCGAGTTCGAATCTCGTCTCCCGCTTGTTTAACTGCCAACTGACAACATGGCCCGACGTATGTCGGGCCTACAACTGACAACTTATCATTTTATGATAATCAGTTGTTGGTTGTAGTGAGTCCGTAGGACGAACGTGTCGTTAGTTGTTGCATGGCGCTGGGCCCGTAGCTCAGTTGGATAGAGCAACGGATTTCTAATCCGTAGGTCGGAGGTTCGATCCCTCTCGGGCCCGTTTCCTATCCACGAGGGCGAGTGGTGGAACTGGCAGACACGCATGGCTTAGGACCATGTGCCGTAAGGCTTGGAGGTTCAAATCCTCTCTCGCCCATTTTATTATATGCGCCATTAGCTCAATTGGCAGAGCAGCTGACTCTTAATCAGTTGGTTGAAGGTTCTCCCGCCGATCATTATAAGGTATAATAATAGTGGAACCGGCGGGATCCCGACGTTCATTGAAAACCAAATATGCACCATTAGCTCAATTGGCAGAGCAGCTGACTCTTAATCAGTTGGTTGTAGGTTCAAGTCCTACATGGTGCATATTTGGTAATTATTGCGTGTCGGGAAAGTCCTTCATGGCGCAATCTCTCCTATGCCTTAGCCTTTGCCTTTTTTAGCTTGCGTTCCGGAAGGCAAAGGCCGAGGCAGAGGCAAAGGAAGAAGGCGCAGGCAAGGAATTATCTTTTTTCAATTGATGACATTAAGGCATTGAGGCTATTGGCAATTTCTTTTAGATCGTCTTTTATTTCAGTGCTTTTATCCGTATTTATAAGGCCATAAGCTTCAAACAGATCGATTGCGGCTAAACACTCATAGCACGATCCTCTGCTTGTCCGATAATAATTAGCTTTGTCTTTCTTCCCCCACTTCCCTGCTCCTTCGGCTATATTAAGGACAATAGAAGACGACGCCCGACGGATTTGGTCCTTTAGAAAATTAAAACCTATGTTTTTAATATTTAGGGATAAAGAATTGATCTCCTTGGCTAACTGGACGCTCATTTTATAAACAGGAAAGTCCTCAAAGGTTTCATAGCGCATGCTATTGAATAAGCAATTTTATTGCCATCAGACCTTTCCCTCTGCCTTTCTCCTCTGCCTCTGCCTTTGCCTTAGCCTTTGCCTCTGCCTGCCCTCCCCCTCCCCATTCAGATAGATGCGCGGGGTGCAGATGGATGAATAAACTCTGTTGTAATTGAAATTCACCGCTATATAGTATAAGATATTTGTGATTTCGATGTTTTAACAACTATGGCAAAACAAAAGATTAAACACCCTTTATCAGAAATATTTGGGTTTACCTCTTCCGATCAAAGCGACGCCGCCAATCGCTATCGTTCAAAGCGTCTTTGTCCTTTTAATAATAAGGTCCCAAATTGTACTAAAGACAAAGCAAAAGACCCACTAGGTGTTTGCAGTGTCTACTACGAAAGCAACCCCGTAATAACTTGTCCTATTAGATTTCGAGAGAAGTGGATAATAACCGATGATGCAGCCGAGTTTTTCTTTCCTAAAGGAACAAATTGGACCTCATTAACAGAAGTAAGACTGGTTGATGAAGAAGGGAAATCGGCAGGAAACATTGATATTGTTCTAGTTTCCTATGATCGGAATGGCAAAGTCTGTGATTTTGGCTCATTAGAAATTCAAGCAGTATATATTTCAGGCAATATAAGGGATCCATTTGCATATTACATGAAGAGCCCAAAAACGCATGCAAACATGGATTGGCTAAGTGAGCCTAATTATCCCAGGCCGGATTATTTATCTTCTTCTCGGAAGCGCCTTGCCCCACAGTTGCTATTCAAGGGCGGCATACTAAACACCTGGAATAAGAAAATTGCTGTTGCTTTGAATAGAAGTTTCTTTAAAACCTTACCAAAATTACGGCCAGTCCCACAGAATAAAGCAGAAATGGCCTGGCTGTTATATGACTTAGTGCCTCAAGGCGATTCCTTCACACTAAAGAAAGTAGATACTGTTTATACGAAATTTTTCTCTGCTTTAAGCGCTATTACAACGTCCAAACCCGGCAACGTTAATGATTTTATTAAAGTTTTACAAGATAAACTTGATCAGCAACTTGAAACACCTCCACAGAACCAAACGCTAGATATTTCTTCTCTCCGGAGAAAATAGATGCAACAGAATCTCTTTCTCGAAAATCGAGAAACTGATCAAGAAAACAAGAAAACAGTTAATGTGGCTTCAATACCACAACGCAGCCTATTCCGTTACCCTGGCGGCAAAACATGGTTTGTTCCGACCTTTCGTAAATGGCTAAAAAGCAAACACAAAAAGCCATCATTACTCATTGAACCATTCGCTGGTGGGGGCATTATTAGCCTTACGGCTATATTTGAAAATATGGCTGATAAAGCTTTACTTGTGGAGTTAGATGAACAAGTTGCCGCTGTTTGGCAATCACTAGTAGACGGCCATGCCAACTGGTTGATTAACAAAATATTAAATTTCGAACTAAACCTAAATAATCTATCTTCAGAATTAAACAAAAGCCATTCGGACGTAAGAAACAAAGCATTTCAAACTATATTGAAGAATAGAACTTATCATGGTGGTATATTAGCTGCGGGATCAGGCCTGGTAAAGTATGGAGAAAATGGCAAAGGATTATTATCTCGGTGGTATCCACTCACTTTAGCAAAACGAATAAAAGCCATTAATTATATAAAAAATAAGCTGCTGTTTTTACAAGGGGATGGCATGGATGTTATGAGCAAATACTCCCCAAAAAGTGATGTGGCCTACTTTATCGATCCTCCTTATACTGCAGGAGGGAAAAGGGCCGGAGCAAGGCTATATAGGCATTACGATATAGATCATGAACATTTATTCGCATTATGTAAAACATTAAAGGGCGATTTTATTCTTACCTATGACAACGCCGAGGAAGTAAAAGCATTAGCTTATAAATATGGGTTTAAAGCAAAGCCAATATCAATGAAAAACACACATCATGCAGAAATGACCGAACTTGTAATCGGGAAAGACCTCTCCTGGCTTTAAAGCATAATAGTTTGCCCATGCAAGTAATATGCTAAACAGTAAATACATATTTATATCTATCTTATTTTTGCCTATATACAGCCTTTTTTTCAATCCGCCTCTTGCTTACTAATGTTGATTATTCCTTTGATATGTGGTATAATGCTTAATAATTAATGGAATATTTGACTTACTGAATAAGAAGGAGGGTAAAATGAATGATGTAATTGTAATAATTGAAAAAATCGAAGGGCTACTTGTCGATCTGAAAAAGGCCATGGGGGAATCCAGATCACACAGTAAACGAAAACATGAACCCGCGACTTTGAAGTTTTCTGGCTTGACTTCTGAAATACACAATCTTGTGAAGGACGGTTATTTTAAGGAACCCAGAAAGCTGTCAGACATACAGAGGAGGCTGCGACTTGAAGGCATAAAAAAACCAACCACTTCTCTAATGAGACCCTTGTTAAGATTACTTAAGAAAAAAGTAATTAGACGAGAGGAAGCGGTAGGCGGCAAAGGGCCCTTTACATATTTGCAAAGAGGTGACTAATATGACAACAAAAAGAATGATAGAAGTAGCCGAACAATTATCTGCCCTATCAAATGAACTGATTTCTTTAATTGGGAACAAGGAATTGACCAAGTCCAGAACCACTAAACCCGCAAGATTATCAACAAATATAAACACATCTGGCGCAACAGGTGGGCTGCGTTTGCTTGTTGATGAGGGAAAACTAGATTCTCCGAAACAAAGGAGCGAAATAATAGAACTCCTCAAACAAGAAGGCCGACATTATTCCCGCGAAACCATTTCCATGGGATTATTAAGCTTAGTTAGGGAACGGGTATTAACAAGAATGCGAGCAAAAAATAGTAAAAAATGGGAATTTGTAAAAAGGAAGTAGAACCACTTTATTTATGCTGAAAAATAAGGATATTAAGCAGAGATGCGCCGCCCTCCAGATTAAGCCTGCCAGTAAATATGATTTAATCAAAAAATTAATTATTAACGGGTATTTTGATATGCCTAGAAACACTGGGGAGGTATTGCAAGAAATTAGGTTGAAATATGGAAAAAGGATGAAATCAAACGAGATTCATACCTATATGAAAAAATTCATGCTGGAAGACATTATTAAAGCTATTCAGCATAACGGCATAAGAGGGAATAATTGGGTCTTAGTTAGTTATAACGAAGATATTTCTGCTGATGAAGCTCATTTGGGGCGCACCAAAAAGCAGCCGGTCCTTCCAAAACCATTGGCAATAATAATGCAAAAAGATTTTAAGGTTGAAATGAAAGATTTAGATCATAATTATGGCAATAGTGGGACTTGCACAGCCTTTCTTTTAAGGAAAATACTTGAAAAACTAATTTTTAAAGTATTTGCTAAACATAATAAATTAGCTAGGATTGGAAATAAAACTAATAAAACCGAAAAACTTGGGCTGGAGAAAATGATAGATATAGCAACCACGGAAAAGAACAAAGGAATACCATATTTAAGTCATAGGACAGCAAACGAAGTTAAAGGGATTAAGTTTTTAGGAGACACATCAGCACATAACTATTTAACAAATGTTGATATGAAAACCATCACCCCACAAATGCCATATATAATTACTGCATATGAAGAGTTGATGAGCAGCTTGTAGTTATTGGTTCAAGCCCCTTTTGCCAGTAGATATATCAAGAAGCGGTTTTTTCGACGTATGGGGGAGAAAAAACCGCCTCTTCGATAAGCTTACATTCTGTGTAAGTCTTTTTTTCTGCCTGCCGGGTCGAGGCAATCTCTCCTCTGCCTTTGCCTTGGCCTTCCGGAACTCAAGCTAAAAGAGGCATTAGGAATAGGCAAAGGCAGAGGCGGAGGCAGAGGCGGAGGCAAAGGCAGAGTGCATTGACACTCCCACTCTTATGCGGTTAAAATCACTTAAATGAACAAAAATCGCGTTTGGTTTTTTATCGTCACCGTCCTGCTCGTCAGCTGGGTCACCCAATATGTCCTCTTTTCCGGCTTATTGCCCGAAATTTATCTCGGCTATTACATGTACGTCCCGGCGCTGATCGCCCTGATCTTCTTTTTTTTCGGCAAGAACCCCATAAAAAAACAAGCGGAGCTCTTCACCCAACCCGCCGGGCTCTGGTCGTGGGTTTTTGCCGTCTTTTATCCGATCTTCTGGATGGGGCTTGTAGCCATGGTCGCGACTGTAACCGGCCTGGGAAAATTTACCCCTAACGCCTTCTCCTC
>JAHJKL010000054.1 GCA_018822365.1 Candidatus Margulisiibacteriota bacterium | reverse complement strand
TGACCCTCCTTCAATTAGTATTACCGGCCTATTTTCTAATTGCAAGTGGTCCAGTTTTTGGGGGGAAGGTCAGACATGCTGGTATTATACCAAAATCGCATAAAGCCTTAAAGGATTACGGATAAATCAGTTGCGAAACTCGTCCAAGAGAAGGAGCATCCACATTTACTGCTGCAAATATTGGATTTTCCGCTATTCGCTCCGTTTAATTAATCACTTTGCTTTTGCTGGGCGACCATTTTCTTTGTCTGGCCACAAAGAAAATGGTCAAAAAGAAAAGGCCTCGCGCTTTTTGATTTTTCTCAAGGTAAGCAAAAAGCGCCCCATTCTGCATTTGTATTCTAATCCATTGCCATTATTTAGGTGGTTGCCGCTCTTAACACTCGGACAAACCGCTTTTCAGGCTTTAGTAGAAGAGTGAAAACGAAAAGCCAGACAATTTAAAAAGCCAGGAAACCGCGAAGTTTATTCGCAGGTTTCCTGGCGCTATCCGTATAGGCAGTAAACTTCCCGATTCTCGTGAGGAACCGAGAATTCATTCTCAGGTTCCGAACGGGTGTTATAATACCCCCATGTCCTTAATCCCATTTATAACAACATTTATAATGATCGCGGTGGCGGAGCTGGGAGACAAGACCCAACTCCTCACTTTTGGTCTGGCGACCAAGTATTCAGCCCGTGTGGTAATCGCCGCCGTCGCTTGCGCCTCGGCACTCCTAATGGCCTTGGCGGTCATCTTTGGTGGATTGCTCAATCGTTTTGTCCCTATCATTTATATCCAAACCATCGCCGGAATCCTCTTTATTGCTTTCGGTTTCTGGACTTTGTTGGAAAAAGAGGCAAAGGCCGAGGCAAAGGAGCAAGCAAATGCGTCACCGTTCTGGTTAGTTTTTACTGCTTTTATTCTCGCGGAACTTGGCGATAAAACCCAGCTCGCTACCCTTGCTTTGACCGCCCAATACGGGGCTCCTTTGCAAGTATGGGTAGGAGCGACGCTGGCTATGATCGCGGTCAATACTCTTGGCGCCCTGGCCGGTAAATGGACCAAAGACCTTGTCCCCCAAAAAACCGTGAAGCTGGTCGGAGCCGTTATATTTATTATATTTGGCCTCTGGACCCTGGGAGAGCTTTATGTCTGGTAGTTGCGAAAATGAAGGGCGCTATAGCCGCCAACTGATCTTGCAAGAGATTGGGGAAGCTGGACAAGAAAAACTCCGCCAGGGTCGAGTTCTGGTCGTCGGCGCCGGAGGGCTTGGGTCTCCCGCTTTATTATATTTAGCTGCTGCCGGAGTAGGGCACATTGGGATCGTTGATAGTGATTTTATAGAACTTTCCAATCTTAATAGGCAAACACTTTACGCCACCGAAGATGTCGGTAAATTAAAAGCGCAAGTCGCGGCTCATCATATCAAAGCGTTGAACCCCGATTGCGAGATCCTCGCTTTTTCATCGCGCCTGACGGCCGACAA
This sequence comes from Candidatus Margulisiibacteriota bacterium, assembly GCA_018822365.1. NCBI lineage: Bacteria > Bacillati > Candidatus Margulisiibacteriota > Candidatus Margulisiibacteriota bacterium. The sequence goes on along the minus strand of JAHJKL010000054.1, from coordinate 1,405 downwards.
CGCCGACCGGATCGTCAAAGATTATCAGATCATAATCGACGGAAGCGATAACTTCGCCACCCGCTATATATTAAATGATGTATGCGTCAAACAGGCAAAAACCTTGATCTATGGGGCTGTATATCAGTTTGAAGGGCAGTTGATGATAATCCGGCCGGGAGAGGGGGCTTGCTTTAGATGCTTATTTAATGAAGAGCCGCCGCCGGGAGAAGTCCCTGCCTGTCGGGAGAATGGGGTAATCGGTTTTCTTCCGGGACTGGTTGGGACCTGGCAAGCGGCAGAAGCGATCAAGCAGGTACTGGGGATTGGAGAAACAGGGAGTGGAGAGTTAATGGTGCTTTCTCCCCTTGAGCGTTCCTGGCGCAAGGTCAATGTGGCTCGTGACCGGAAATGCCCGGTTTGTAAGGGAATTCCGAAGGTTGTCGGCTGATCGGGAATTAGGCCGAAAATTGCCAAAAATCCCCTTGACAACAAACGGCAAACCAAGTTATAATTACAACCTCGTCTGTGAATAGATTTATTACCTAATTTTTTAGCGTTTAAATTTAATAGACCGAGCGTGAGAAACGCACTACGGTGCGTTTTTTTCATGGCCCTCCAGGTTCCTCGAAAGGGACCTGTTTTTCACTTCAGTGGAAAAACTTGGAGCCAAGGCAAGTAACTTGATAATTGAATAGGGTTTTGTATAAGTATGTTAAGGTTGAAGCAGGAATAAATTCCCGCATCGAGAAAGAGAGAATTTAAGTTACTGCGGCACATAGTGGATACCTTGGCACTACAAGTCGATGAAGGACGTGATTGGCTGCGATAAGCCTCGGGGAGCTGTCAAAATAGCTTTGATCCGGGGATCTCCGAATGGGGAAACCTGGCCGGGTAAAGCCCGGTCGTGCCTAACGACAACCCGCTGAACTGAAACATCTAAGTAAGCGGAGGAAGAGAAAGTAATAACGATTTCGGGAGTAGTGGCGAGCGAAACCGAAACAGCCCAAACCTTGTTGATTTATCTTCAAGGGGTAGCGGGACCGCGACGTGAGACCGGATAGTCTAGCTAAAGTACTCTGGAAAGAGTCGCCATAGAAGGTGATAGCCCTGTAAGCGAAAGATTAAATGGCTCTAGCGGTATCCCAAGTACTGCGGGACACGAGGAATCCTGTAGGAATCCGGGAGGACCATCTCCTAAGGCTAAATACTCTGTAGTGACCGATAGTGAACAAGTACCGTGAGAGAAAGGTGAAAAGAACCCAGGAATGTGAGTGAAATAGAACGTGAAACTGTGTGCCTACAAGCAGTCGGAGTCCCGAGCAATCGGGATGACGGCATGCCTATTGAAGAATGAGCCGGGGACTTACAGTTACATGCAAGCTTAGGGTGTTGAGCCCGAGGCGTAGCGAAAGCGAGTCTTAAT
>JAHJKL010000053.1 GCA_018822365.1 Candidatus Margulisiibacteriota bacterium | reverse complement strand
CCGTTTTCCTTGCTCAAGATCACAACCATCCCATTTTCCGCCCCGTCTTGTTTCACTACTAATCCATAGTTGGCCGCTGGGGTAGTGTACCAGCTTTTAGCGGCCGTCAAAAGATCTGTGTCACTGATATTATTGTAATCACCGGCAGTAAAATTACCGGAAACAATAAAGCCCCCTGCCGTCGGCCTTGTTCCCCAGGTTGTTGCCCCGGTAAAGGCGCCGGCTAAATTATATATTTGGAAGGTTGGGGTTGCGGCCGAAGTCGGGTAAAGCTTTAGCGTCGCTTCCTGAATTGTTATATTGCTGGGGAGTGAAGCAAGCGAATATTTAAAGTATGCCTCATACTGCGTTCCCGGAGGGGCCAGGTTCCCAGCTTTTACCGAAGTTGCTCCCTCAAAAGAAGTGGTCGTGGCCGACGAATCAACGTAGGTGTCGGTCTCAACAGTAATATCGACCGAATAACCGCTGGCGGTAACATCAGCGTAGCCGACAACTTCTCCAGAAGTACAGTTGACCTTTGCCGTCCCCTGGCTGGTTATTTCCAGGGTCGCGGTTGTTCCGTTGGCCGTTAAGGTCCCGATCGAGTCTCCCGACAAGCTCCATCTGGGAGAGATCGCGACAGCCTCTCCCGAGCTGTTCTGCCCGGATGCGGAAAAGAGTTGCGTGGTGTTCACCCTCAACGTTGCCGTCAACGGCGAAACAGCGATCGAAGCCAGGCTCCCGCTTTCGCCGGTCGCGGTAATGGTTATGTTTGCTGAAACAGTTTTTCCGCCGTAAGAGGCGGTAATAGTTTCGGTTCCGGCGGCTGTGGCTTTAAATATCGCTGTATACGCAACTGAGCTAACCGTTCCCAGGCTATTGGCCAAACTCCAGGTCGCGACCACGATCGCCGTTGACCCGTCAGAATAATTTGCGGTTGCGGCAAAGTTAATGCTCCCGCCAACGGCAAGAGAAGCGCTAGTCGGAGAAATGGACAAACTGGACAGGTCGCCAGTCGTTGCTTCTTCCGGCAGATCGCCGCAGCCGGCAATTATCAATATTCCCGCGAGCAATATAGTAAGCAGACCGGTTTTCATCTCTATTATGATAGCATTTCCCAGCTAATTTTGCTTGGTCAGATCCGCCAATACTTCTCGGCTTCCGTGATGGTCTTTATTCCCTTTTTCTCCAGCAGTTCAACCAGCCTTAACCAGATCGCGCCGGTGATCTCCACATCCGCCCCCGCTCGATGCAGGATCGGCGTAGGGATACGGAAATATTCGGCAACTTTCGACAATTTATACGAATATAAACCGGGAATAAGCTTTCGGGCAAGCTTTAACGTGCAGATAAGCGGGTTCCCAAGTCGCGGCTTAAACAAGGTTTGCGCGTGATGGTTGATAAAAGGGATGTCAAATTCTACATTGTGAACTACTAAAGGATCTCCACCCACGAACTTAAAAAACGCATCAAGAGCCGCTTTTTTTTCGACGCCGCCATCATGCATTTCCTGGTTGATCCCGGTCAGGTTGACGATCAAATCGGGAAGCAGCTGGTGGGTATTGATCAATACGTTCAAGCTCTCGCCGACCTTGCCGTGTTCCAGCCTGGCCGCCGCGATTTCAATGATCTCGCTCGTCTTATACTCCAGCCCGGTCGTTTCAATGTCTACAACACAACAGCGCTGGTCGGCCAAGCTGACCGGTTTTTCTTTGGCATGCCGAAGAAACGGATACTTTTCCGCCAGTGTGTCATATTCGCTGGGATTCGGATGCTTTTCCATTGTTTGCTATTATACTATTTTATTGGGATTTGACACCCGCTTGTTTTTCTTTTATCCTAATCGTTAATGAAGAAGATGTTTTCCGTTCTCCTGCTTTTAACCTTGTTTGTTCCGGCTGCATTGGCCGCGGTTTCTCTTCCCCCTTTGGTCAAACAACCCGAACCGCTCCCCTTAAAAGCTAAGCAAGCCAGGCTAAATTATTTACGTCGGGAGATCAAGCGTCTCTCCATCCAGGTGCGCCGGGTCAGCCGGAGCAAGCGACAGCCTATCGTTGATAAAATGAACACATATCAAAATGAGATCGATGATTTGCTCCGGGTGGCTCCCCCTCCCCCGATCGCCCCGGCGCTTGGAGCCGCTCCAGCCGAGGAAGCGCCGCCACCCCCTTCCCCCCCCAGGATCGAGGCGCTCAAAAAGCTCCGGAGAGAGGTCTTTATGCCGCGCAACCCGCAGCTTGGGATTTCGTCGGGCCTGATAGCCGGGATCCCTGCGGCCAGGATTGACGCGACCTTTTTTGAACCATACAATATTTCCTCCTCCAGCGGTCGTCTTTTTGCCGCTTACGCCTCTGGCCTTGACAGTGAAAACTCCATGCGTAAAAACCTTTTTGTTGGCTTTGACGGGATCTATCGTTTAAACCAGCCATATGAACCCGGCTGGCATTATTATGTCGGCGGGGGAGCAAATTTCACCCTCCTGACAACAGGAAGAACATTAGGCTCGCTGGGCGGGGATTTGTTTGTTGGGGCCGAGGTCGGTCTTTGGGATGGCTCCCTATTTCTTGAGGCGGGGCTTGGGCTTATTCGGTCCGGTTTTGGCCCGCGCCATAGCGGGGCTTCTATCCTGCTGGGCTTCCGCGGCTAGCCCCCCATTAACTCGTTGATATCTATCGCCTCAAAATTATCTCTTTTATCCTTTTGAACCTTAACCTCCCGATAATCACTCAGGTCAATTATCTGCCCTGTTTCGTTCTTTTCTTCCCAGCCGCTCCCCGGCCAGCTGCTTTTCTTCTCTTCTTCCACCGTCCATTTTTCATAATAGTTTTCCGGGATCTCTTCAAGGAAGCGCGACTCCTTAAGCAGGACCTCCCCTTCATAGCCGGAATAAACTAATGGATAAGTTAGGTAAAGCTCATCTTTGGCCCTGGTCACTGCCACGTAAAACAAGCGACGCTCTTCTTCCATCTCCTCTTCCTTATTAAAAGAAAGGTAGGATGGAAAGCGCCCATCCGCCAGCCAAACCACAAACACGATCCTCCATTCCAACCCCTTGGCCTGATGGACCGAAGAAAGGACACACGCCTCTTTTTCAACCTCCCCGCCATCAACGATCGTTTCCGATTCGATGCCGGAGACGAGCGCCAGTGAACTTAAAAGGTCTTCCAAAGATTTGAATTGGGTAGCGTAGCTCCCCATCTGCTCCAGGTCTTCCAGCCGCTCGCGGAAGTTCGCGTATTGACCCTTGATATATTCCGCGTAATTTGAGCTGGCAATTATCTTGATCATCTCCGCGGGGGAATCGATTTTGTCCTGCAGGTCCCGCAGGGTCTGCTGAAATATTCTAAAATCCCGCTGGGCAGCCGCCGGGACTAGCGAAACAGCCTCGTCCGCGGTGATCGCCGCAACCGCGTCGATCGTCTGGCTGATGTGATTAAAAACTTTTTCCGCGGTCCGGGGCCCAACCTTGGGGAGAAGCTTCAGTATCCTGGTCCAGGAAATCTCATCCTTCGGGTTGTGGAAGATCTTTAAAAAAGCCAGGACATCCTTGATGTGCGCTTCTTCAAAAAAGCGGATCCCGGAACGGACCTCAAACGGGATCCCCCGCTTGGTCAGCTCCATCTGGATCTCCATCGACTGGTAATGCGATCGATAGAGGACCGCCATTTCATTTAGCGAGTTTCCTTCGTCACGGAGCTCCAGCATCCGTTGGGCAATGAACGAGGCCTGCGAGAAAACATTGACCAGGGGGACAACCACCGGCTTCTGCCCGGCCGGCCGATTTGCCTTAAGCCGCTTGTCAAACTTTTCTTTGGCCAGGCTGATCGAGGCGTTGGCGATCATCAGGATCTCCGGAGTTGACCGGTGGTTGACCTCCAGCTTATATACCGCGGCATCCGGATACACTTTAGGAAAGTTAATGATGTTCTTAAAGTGGGCCCCCCGAAAGCTATAGATCGATTGGCTGTCATCACCCACCACCATTATATTGCGATGCTCTCTGGCCATAATATCCATGATCTTGGCCTGAAGATGGTTGGTGTCCTGGTATTCGTCTACCAATAAATGAAGGAACTTGCCGGAATACCTTTTGGCGACATCTTCGTGTTCGGCCAGCAGCTTCCACCAGTTAAAAAGCAGATCGTCAAAGTCCATCAGGTTGCTTTTTCTTTTATGCTGATTGTATGTTTTATAAACCGACTCGATCTCTTCAGTCTGCGGCTCGAACTGCGCGTAATTATAAGCAATGACATCGGCGATCTGGCGGCCGGTATTGACCGCCAGGCCAAACAAGCCGGCCAGGTTGTCCCCTTTTGGAAAGCGCTTCGCCTTCGTGTCAATACCGCAATCGGCAACACAATTGTCGATCAGGTCTTTGGCGTCCGCCCTATCCAAAATGGTAAAGTTTGATTCATAACCGATCAGTTTGGCATGACGGCGTAAAAGCATGTTCCCGACATGGTGAAATGTGCCGCCGCAAAGGTCCCTGATATCGGTCTTCAACAATGACTCTGCCCTGGCCACCATCTCTCTGGCTGCTTTATTGGTAAAAGTGACCAGCATGATCCGGTCGAGAGGGATCCCTGATTCAACCAGGTAGGCGACCCGGTAGGTTATGGTCCTGGTTTTGCCCGAACCGGCCCCGGCAATAACCAGCATCGGACCGCCAGGCGCGGTGACGATCGGGAGCTGTTCCGCGGTCAGCTCTTTCTGGTAATCGATCTGGTAGTTCCTGGCCGCGCCAAAATAATTTTTTAATACATACTTGTGTTCCATAGGAAGTGGCATTATAACAAATCATCTGAAATTTCCCAAGTTGCTGACGGATAACCATCTGGAGGAAAATCATATGTCAATGGTTGTAGTTAAACGGGTCACGGTTAACGGATGTCAAGTCCGGGCCTTGCCAAGATCGATCGACTTTCGTAATAAAAATATGACCGGCGTCCGCTGCGAAACAAACCGGGGCGAGGTCAGCCTCCGTCTTAGGGATTTTGACGGCGTCCCCTTACAGCCATCGCTTGACCCGGGGGCATTCAGCCAGACTTTTGTTTGCGGCCCTGTCCTGGAGAGGGCCGAAAAAGTGATCTCGAGCGTGCCGGAAATCCGGTCGCGGCTTTTTCCAATGCCGTCGGCAAACATTGATTTTGCCAATCTCCCATTCGGGCTCAACGCCTCCGACGTGATGTTTGTCTCTCAAATAAAAAGGGGTGATGATTGGCGCTCCGTCCCGATCAATCGTTCTCTTTTCCCCTTTCAGGGCCTCTCTTTGAGCCCGGCGGCGCAGGTCATTCATTACGGCCAAACCGGATTTGAAGGCGGGAAGGCTTATCGGTCATCCAAGGGAAGGATCGTCTCCTTTCGGTTGGAAGAGAACGCCAAAAGACACGCCAGGACCTCCGCCAGGATCGCGCTAACGCCAATCCCGGCTGATTATTATCTGGAAGCAATTAAAGCGACTGTCTTAGCTAACGAACAACTCCTCGCCCCTCCGGGATTGGGAGCGGCGTTATATCTTAGGCCGACCCACTTTGGCAGCGGCCCGCAATTGGGAGTCGCCCCGGCTCCGGTTGAAACGTTCATGGTTTTTGTCAGCCCGGTCGGCCCATATTTTAAAGGAGGGTTTACCGGCAAACCCATGTTGGTTGAAGATCTCTATCGGCGATCCGCCCCCGGCCTAATGGGGGACGTTAAGGTCGGAGGGAATTACGCCGGAAGCCTCCTCCCCGGCACAACGGCCAAAGCGAATGATTTTGCTGAAGTCATTTACCTTGACGCAATGACCGGCAAAAATGTTGAAGAGGTTGGAGCGGCCAACGCTTTCTTTGTCGTCAATGGCGTATTATACACGCCAAAGCTGACCGGGACGATCCTCCCCGGCATTACCCGCGATAGCATCATCACCCTGGCCAGGGATATGGGAATTAAAGTGGTAGACGACCGACCATTGCCGCTTAAGTTCGCGCTCAAGGCGGATGAGGCATTCTGCACCGGCACCGCGGCCGTGGTTACCCCTGTCGGCTCAATTACCAAAGGGGGGAAGAAAACCACATTTAATAATGGAGAAGCTGGCCCGCTAACTAGAACCCTATATGAAACCCTGGTAGGCATTCAAGAAGAAAGGATCTCAGATCCTTATGGCTGGGTATACTTCATCGGCTAAAGCGTTCCACGTGGAACTATTAGGCTAATCTATCTTGAGGTTGATGTCCAGGGCTTTGGCCGAATGTGTGAGGGCACCGACGGAGATGAAATCAACGCCTGCCCTGGCTATCCTTCGAATATTTAACAGGTTTATGCCGCCTGATGCTTCGGTCTCGATTCGCGCCTGTTTGCATAGCGCAACCGCTTTCTTCAGGTCAGCCAGTTTCATGTTGTCCAACAATATCCTGTCCGCCCCGGCTTCTATGGCCCCCCTAACTTCCGATAGCGACCCGGCCTCAACCTCGACCTTCCTTTTCCCATAGAATATCCTGGCGGCATCGACCGCTTTTTCAATGGTCTTGGCTATTTTCAGGTGATTGTCTTTGATCAATATCGCGTCATATAGGCCAAAGCGGTGGTTTTCACCGCCGCCAAGTTTAACCGCCTGCTTTTCCAGGGAACGCCACCCGGGGATTGTCTTTCTGGTATCTAAAAGTCTTGCCTTTGTCCCCTTAAGCCTGGCGCGATATTCACCGGTTAGCGTCGCGATGCCGGAAAGGCGCTGAATAAAGTTTAAAGCGGTCCGCTCACCGGTTAATATTCCCCTGGCCGGACCTTTCAGCGTCGCGATCACCGTCCCTTTCTTGGCCCTGGACCCCTCTCTGACCCTGCTCGTCACCCTGATCCTTCTGTCAATTTGCCGAAATACCTCT
>JAHJKL010000052.1 GCA_018822365.1 Candidatus Margulisiibacteriota bacterium | reverse complement strand
CATGAGCTCAAAAAAGATTATACGATCGTGATCGTGACCCACAATATGCAGCAAGCGGCCCGGGTCGCCGACTTCACCGGTTTTTTTCTCCTTGGCGAGCTGGTTGAATTTGACGTTACCGGGAAAATATTTACCGCGCCGTGCGACAAGCGGACCGAGGATTACGTGACCGGCAGGTTTGGCTAAATAAAAGGAGTGCGTTATGGATCATAAAAGAGTTTTCGACCAGGAACTGATTGATTTTAAGACGATTATCATGAAGATGGGGGGATTGGTCCAAAGCTTGATCCATCGCGCGATTGAAGCGTTGGAGTGTCAGAATGTCGCGCTGGCGGAGGAAGTTATCAGCGCCGACGAAGAGATCGATCGGCTTGAACTGGAGATTGATGAGCAGAGCATCCAATTGATCGCTCTGCGCCAGCCGGAAGCTTCCGATCTCCGGTTGATCATGACCGGAATGAAGATCGCCAACGACCTGGAACGGATCGGTGACCTGGCCGAAGACATTGCCCGACGGGCGAAGGAGCTGGCCGCGCCGCCCAAACTAAAAACCCCTCCTGATATAGCGGAAATGGCGCGACAGGCGAAAAATGCGGTTGCCAAAATACTTGACGCTTTCATCAACCTGGATCCGGTCAAAGCCAAAGAAGTATGGGAGAACGAGACTATCGTCGATAAATTACGAGATAATGTCCATAATGTTCTTGTCCGGGCCATGAGCCAAGACGGGCAGGATATTCGCCGGACAATTCAGCTGCTACTGATCTCACGCCATTTAGAGCGGATCGTTGATCATGTTACCAATTTAGCTGAAGAAATCATTTACCTGGTAGAGGCAAAAGTGGTGAAGCACCGTCGGCCGCTTAATTAATTAACCGCTTGTTAACATGCCTGTAACATACGCGTAACAATCAAACGCCATAATTTATTTATTAAACATTAGGGGGTTAATATGATAAAAAGGATTGGACTTTATACTATAGCCATTGTACTGGCGATTTTGGTTTCTGGCTGCGGCAGTGGAAAGAAAGCGCTCCAGATCAAAGGGTCTGATACGATGGTGAACTTGGGACAGGCTTGGGCCGAAGAGTTTATGAAAGTAAACCCTGGTTTATCGGTTGCGGTCACCGGGGGAGGATCAGGGGTAGGGATCGCTTCGCTGATCAACGGAACGACCGATATTGCGGAAACGTCGCGCGATATGGAGCCAAAAGAGATCGCTCTGGCCAAAAAACGGGGGGTTCAGCCCAATGAGATCCGGGTGGCCAATGACGGGATCACGATCATTGTTAATCCGGCAAATCAGGTTAACCGGTTGAATGTAAAGCAATTGTCCGATATTTATTCCGGCAAGATAAAAAACTGGAAAGAGGTAGGCGGCAAAGACGAGAATATTGTCGTGTTGTCAAGGGACCGAAACTCCGGCACTCATGTCTTCTTTTCTGAACATGTCGTGAAAATGGGGGATCCCAAGAACACCAATGAGTTTGCCCCATCGGTCTTAATGATGCCATCCAACCAGGCGATCGTCGAAGAAGTGGTTGCTAACCGGTCGGCCATCGGCTATATTGGCCTGGGTTATTTGTCATCCAGGGAAAAGGCGCTGGCGGTTTCTGCCGGCAGCGGAACCTCATATGTCATGCCATCCATTAAAACCGTGACCTCAAAAGAATACCCGATCGCCCGTTCACTGCAATTTTATACCAACGGCGATCCTGTTGGCGAAGTTAAGTCTTTCGTTGATTTTGTTTTGAGCGCCGAAGGCCAAAAGATCGTCTTGAAAATGGATTTTGTTCCTATAAAATGAAAAAGATCGCTGAACAACTGATCGAGAAACTGATCTTCCTGTCGGGGATCGCCTCGATCGTTTTTGTCCTGCTGATCTTCTTTTTCTTGTTGAAGGAAGGATTGTCCCTTTTTGCTTCGGTCAATGTTTTTTCTTTTTTGTTCGGCACCAAGTGGTATCCGATCTCGAACCCGCCGCAGTTTGGCATCTTGCCCCTGATCCTTGGTTCTCTGCTGGTAACATTGGGGGCGGTGGTGATCGCCGTGCCGCTGGGGATCGCCTCTGCCCTTTACATTGCTGAAGTAGCGCCAAAATGGCTGAGTGAAATATTAAAGTCCGGGATAGAGCTTCTCGCGGCGATCCCCAGCATTGTCCTTGGTTTTATCGGGATCGCGACCCTGGCCCCGTTCTTGAAAAATGTTTTTAATTTACCCAGCGGTTTGACCGCTCTGGCCGGTTCCATCATGCTCGCTTTTATGGCGATGCCGACCATCGTTTCGATCATCGAGGACTCGATCAATTCGGTCCCGCGCAGTTACCGTGAAGGGTCGCTGGCGCTCGGGGCGACCCGCTGGCAGACGATCTACCGGGTGATCCTTCCGGCCGCTTCGTCAGGGATCCTGGCGGCGATCATGCTTGGGATCGGGCGGGTGGTCGGCGAAACAATGGCGGTCCTAATGATCACCGGGAACGCGGCGGTTATTCCGACCAGTATTCTCCAGCCGGTCAGAACCCTGACCGCGACGATTGCCGCCGAGATGGGGGAGGCTGTTTCCGGTAGCGAGCATTATTTCGCGCTGTTCGCGATCGGGATCGTCCTTTTTGTGATAAGTTTTATTATTAACCTGATCGCCGACTTTTTCATGAACCGTAATAAAAAGAGGAATAAAAAGAAATGATCGATTCGAAAATTAAGGAAAAGATCGCTTTTGCCCTGCTTTTTCTGGCGACGATTATTGTTATCGCCCCGGTCGCCTTGATCCTGGTCATTTTATTGATCAACGGCTTGCCCGCTTTAAGTTTTGAGTTCATTTTTTCCATTCCGAAGGATGGGATGCGCGCGGGTGGGATCTTTCCGGCGCTGGTCGGTACGATTTACCTGATCATCGGGACCGCTATTTTTGCTATCCCTTTTGGGATCCTGGCGGCGATCTATTTAAATGAATACGCCAAACGAAACAAATTGACCAGGGCGATCGAACTGGCCATTATCAATTTGTCCGGCGTCCCGTCCATAGTTTACGGTTTATTTGGCCTTAGCCTCTTTGTTGAATTTCTTGGGTTCGGGGTCTCGATCATGGCCGGCTCGCTGACCCTGGCGATCATGACCCTGCCGGTGATCATCACCGCGACCCGGGAAGCGCTAAGCTCGGTGCCGCGGTCGTTCAGGGAGGTCAGTTTTTCCCTGGGGGCTTCACGCTGGCAAACGGTCCGGCACGTTGTCTTGCCGAATGCTATTCCGGGTATCCTGACCGGGACGATCCTGGGTCTTTCCCGGGCCGCCGGGGAAACAGCGCCTATTCTTTTTACCGTTGCCGCTTTTTATTTGCCGAAACTGCCAACCTCTATGTATGATCAGGCGATGACCCTCCCTTATCATATATATGTCCTTTCAACCCAGGTTCCCAACGTCAGCGTGAAAATTCAATATGGTACCGTTCTGGTCCTGGTCGGCATGATCTTTGTTTTAAATATATTTGCCGCGTATCTCCGGTCATATTTCAGGAAGAAAAAAACATGGTAAAAAACAAAATTGAAATATCCGGTTTAAATGTCTGGTACGATGATGCCCACGCGTTAAAGGATCTGACCTTAAATGTTTTTGAGCATGAGATCTTGGGGGTCATTGGACCGTCAAACAGCGGCAAAACCTCTTTTCTCCGGTGCGTTAACAGGTTGAATGATCTTCATGATAATTTTAGATCGGGCGGGGAGATCAGCCTTGATGGCAAGGACATTCATGCGCTGGATATCCACCTTCTGCGCAAGCGGATCGGCATTGTTTTTGCTTTGCCTCTCCCTTTGCCTTTGTCAGTTTTTGATAATATCGCCTATGGGCCGCGGATGCATGGGATCACTGAACGGACAAAATTGCTGGAGATCGCCGAACGGTCGCTCCGCGCCGCCGCTCTTTGGGACGAAGTGAAAGACCGTTTGGAAACCTCCGCTTTTAAACTGTCTGGCGGACAACAGCAGCGGCTCTGCATTGCCCGGACCCTGGCGGTAGGGCCGGACGTGATCTTGTACGATGAGCCCTGTTCCGCCCTTGATCCGATCTCAACCTTAAAGATCGAGGAAGCGATGCGGAGCCTGAAAACCGAATATACGCAGATCCTGGTTACCAACAATGTTAAACAGGCGGCCCGGGTCGCCGACCGGACCGCCTTCTTTCTGATGGGGGAGATGATCGAGCTGAATGAAACAAGAAAGCTCTTTACCGCCCCGGATGACAAGCGGACCGAAGATTATATTACAGGCAGGTTTGGTTAAATGCAAAAACCGATAATCGCTGCTAATAAGTTGAATTTTTATTATGGTTCGTTCCATGCCTTAATAAATATCGATCTTGAAGTCGGACGGAACAAGATCACCAGTTTGATTGGCCCTTCGGGCTGCGGCAAGTCGACGCTGCTGCGGGTCTTTAACCGGATGAACGATATGATCGACGGGGTGGTAACGACCGGCAGTGTCAAGATTGAAGAGATGGAGATCATTGGACCGCAAGTCGATCTGGTCGACCTGCGCAAACACGTTGGGATGGTCTTTCAGCGGCCGAACCCGTTCCCTCTTTCGGTCTTTGAAAATGTCGCGTTTGGTCTGCGGATCCGGGGGGAGCGGAGAAAGAGTGTTTTAGAGGAGGCGGTCTGTAAAAGCCTCTCCTCGGTCCTCTTGTTCGACGATCTCAAAGATAAGCTGTCGCTGAACGCCCTCCAGCTGACCCTGGAACAACAGCAGAGGCTCTGCATTGCCAGGCTGATCGCGGTTACGCCGGATGTTTTGTTGATGGATGAGATCTGTTCGGCCCTGGACCCCATGGCGACGATGAAAATAGAATCCCTGATGATGGAACTGAAGAAACAGTATACAATAGTAATTGTTACGCACAATATGCAGCAGGCGGCCCGTGTTTCCGATGAATGCGGCTTTATGCTGCTGGGGGAGCTGGTGGAGTTTGGCGACACCAAAAAGATCTTTACCTCGCCAGCTGACAGGCGGACTGACGATTATATAACCGGTCGTTTTGGATAGAAGGAGGAAAACATGGACCATAAAAGAGTTTTTGACCAGGAGATGGGGGAATTAAAGGACACGATCCTGAAAATGGGGGTCATGGTCCAGGGGTTGATCTACAAATCGGTTGATTCCTTGAAAAAATTGGACAAGGAGCTAGCCGAGGAAGTGGTCAGGGAAGACGAAAGGGTTGATCAGCTTGAGCTGGAGATAGACGAGAAATGTATCCAGCTGGTTGCTTTGCGCCAGCCGGAAGCGTCGGACCTCCGGTTTCTGATGACCGGAATGCGGATCGCCAACGATCTGGAAAGGATTGGCGATCTCTCTGAAGATATCGCCCAGCGGGCGATCGAACTGTCCGGCCAGCCGCTCCTCAAGCCTCTCATCGATATTCCCAAAATGGCGAGATTGGCCCAGGAATCGGTCGGGCTGGCCCTTGACGCTTTTATTAACCGGGACCTGAAAAAAGCCAAAGAGATTTGGGCAAAAGAAAAAGAGGTCGACAAACTGCGTGACCTGGTGCATGATGAACTGGTCGAGATCATGAGCAAGGATTCAACGACCGTCGCCAAAGCGATCCCGCTGTTGCTGGTCTCCCGGCATCTGGAGAGGATATCTGATCACGCGACAAACATTTGCGAAGATATCGTTTACATGGTAGAGGGGAAGGTCGTCAAGCATAGCGGCCGGCTAAGCGATTAAACAGGAGGGTGAACATGGCAAAGAAAATGGGTATCTATAAATGCGAAATCTGCGGGAATATTGTCGAAGTTTTGCGCGCGGGGGATGGGGAGCTGGTCTGCTGCGGCAAGCCGATGAAAGAACAGGTCGAGAACACGGTTGACGCGGCCAAAGAGAAACATGTCCCTGTCATCGAGAAAACAGCGGACGGATTTCTGGTCAAGATCGGGGCTGTCCCTCATCCGATGGAAGAAAAACATTACATTGAGTGGATCGAACTTTTGGCGGATGGCAAAGCTTATCGGAAATTCCTGAAACCGGGGGATAAGCCGGAAGCTGAATTTTGCGTCAGCGGCCAGTCGGCTTCGGCCCGCGAGTATTGCAATCTGCACGGGCTTTGGTCGGCGAAGGGGTAAAACATGAAAAAATATATCTGTCAGGTCTGCGGTTATGTTTATGATCCAGCTAAAGGGGGTCCTGACTCCGGGGCGGCGCCGGGGACATCATTTGAAAATTTACCGGCCGGTTGGGTCTGCCCGATCTGCGGGGCGGGGAAAGACCAATTTAAAGCGGAAGGATAAATATTATGGCGGTAAGAAGATTAAAAGATAAAATATTTGAAGTCGGGGCGATCGATTTTGACCGGCGGCTTTTTGACGAGTTGATCCCGCTCCCCGAGGGGACAAGCTATAATTCATATTTGGTCCAGGGGAGCGACAAGACGGCTCTGTTAGACACGGTCGATCCGGCCAAAGTCTCTTCTCTCGTTGAAAACCTGAACGAGCTAAGCATTGAAAAGATCGATTACATTATCGCCCACCACGCCGAACAGGACCATTCCGGCTCGCTCCCTTTCATTCTGGAGCTTTTTCCGATGGCCAAGGTCGTGACCAACGCCAAGTGTAAAGAGATGCTGATCTCTCTTTTGCTTTTGCCGGAAGAAAAATTCATAGTGATCAATGACCGGGAGATCCTTTCGTTGGGCGATAAAACTTTGGAGTTTATTTTTGCCCCCTGGGTCCACTGGCCGGAAACGATGCTGACTTACCTGAAAGAAGATAAGATCTTGTTTACCTGCGATTTTTTTGGCTCGCATCTGGCCGCCGCGCCGCTATTTGTGACCGATCAACCCCATGTTCTCCGCTCGGCAAAACGGTATTACGCCGAGATCATGATGCCATTTAGGACTTCAATCAAACAGCATCTTGAGAAATTAAAAACGGTCGATTTTACGATAATTGCTCCAAGCCATGGGCCGGTCTATGATCAGCCTGAAATGATCATGGACGCTTATGCCGACTGGGCCGGCGACCAGGTCAAAAATGAAGTGGTTCTCCCTTATGTTTCCATGCACGGGAGCACCCAGGAGATGGTCGAGTATCTGATCAACGCTTTGATCGCCAGAGGTATCGTGGTCAAGCCTTATAATCTTTCCAGGACCGATATCGGCGAACTGGCAATGGACCTGGTTGACGCCGCGACGATCGTTATTGGGACCCCGACCGTTTTAGTCGGTCCGCACCCGCTGGCCGCTTATGCCGCTCTGCTGGCCAACGCGCTTCGTCCCAAAACTAAGTTTGCTTCGATCATTGGGTCGTTTAGCTGGGGGGGGAAGATGGTTGAAATGCTCTCTGCCGCCATTTCTAACCTAAAGGTGACGGTCATTGAGCCGGTGATCGCCAAAGGCGCCCCGCGCGAGGCCGAATACGCCGCTCTTGATAATTTAGCCGACGAGATCAAGAAGAGCCATCAGGCGGCCGGGATCGTTTAAAGATGAAACTTTTTTTGCTTCGACATGGCGCGGCGGCTCCGTCAGCCGATTATAATGAAGACAGGGAGAGGCCGTTGACTGATGCTGGGCGGGAACAGATCGGTCGATTGGCAGATGAACTGGCGGAAGAAAACCAGGTTTTTGATGTGATCGTTACTTCCCCGTTTGTCAGGGCCTACCAGACCGCCGAGATCGTGGCCGATGCCTTAAAAGAGCGGGACAAGGTCTTTGTTGAGGACCTCCTGGCACCCGGTTGCGAGATGAGCGACTTGATGGATATCCTGGATCGAAACCGCCAATTTGAGCGGATCCTTTGCGTTGGCCACGAGCCCGATCTGGGCGAGATAGCCGGCCAGCTTCTTTTTCTGGACGATCCCCGGCCGCTTAAAAAAGGAGAGATGGTCGAGATCGAATTAAACTAGCTTGCCTGGGCCGGTCTATGCTAAAATAATCCCGTGAAAGTACTCCTCGCCGGTTATAATGTTGATACTGATGTTCTGGCCGAAATCTCCCGTGGTTCTTCCCGGGACGATCTTACTCCCGAGACCCTGTCGGCCGCCTACGCCAGGATATCGCGCGATCCCCGGCCGGTCGATGAACTCCGACTGATCGCCCGGAAAGAAGTAGGGAAAGCCCGCCAGTCAAACGCTAAGATTATTTTTGACATGGGACATTCCTCAGTTGCCGAGCACGCGGTTTTTAATTTTGACATTATCGATCTCTCCCGCCTGGCGATCGAAGAGCTGGAAAAATTTCGGCTTGCTTCCTACACCGAAAAATCACAGCGCTACCAAAAACTTGAAGATAATTGTTATATTCCAGCAGAGCTGGCTTCAAGCGAATTTGCCGGGCCAATTGCTGACTTGACGGAAAAACAGAACCGGCTGTATCAGGCCCTGCTTGGGCGCGGGGTCGAACCGGAAGACGCCCGTTATGTTACACCTTTATCGACTATGGGGCAGTTGGGGATGACGGTTAATGCCCGGACTTTGGAGTTGATGATCAGGCGGTTTGCCTCCAGCCAATTGGCCGAGGTCAGGGGATTGGGCAAAGAGCTCTTGGCTCTTGCCGCGAAAGTTGCGCCATCACTGATCCGCTATACCGAAGCGACCAACTATGAATCGCGGACTTCTGCCGATCTGCAAAAATTCTTCAAAGGTAAATGGGAGCGCAAGCGCTTCCGGTCTCAGCCTTGCGTTTTAGTCGACTATACAAAAGATGCTGATATTAAGCTGGTCTCGGCCTTGCTTCATTCTTCGTCAACAATCTCATACCTTAATTGCCGGCGCCAGGTGAAGGGCATGTCCCGGCTGGAAAGGGAAAAAGCGGTCAAACAGGCTTGTCGGCACCTGAACTTTTTCAACGCGGTTTTGCGGGAGTTTGAGCATGTCACCCTAACCTTTGACCTGGTCATGTCCGCCGGGTGTTTTGCCCAGTTGAAGCGCCATCGTCCTTTGACCTTGACGACTCAGCCTTACGAGCCGCTACTTGGCGTGACCTTGCCAGCCAGGCTGGTTGGTGATAATGAGGTTGAGGCGCTTATTAAA
The DNA here is from genome assembly GCA_018822365.1 of Candidatus Margulisiibacteriota bacterium. Lineage (NCBI taxonomy): Bacteria > Bacillati > Candidatus Margulisiibacteriota > Candidatus Margulisiibacteriota bacterium. Next base: position 56,151 of record JAHJKL010000052.1, on the reverse strand, counting down.
AAAACCAATGATTTGTTTTCTAAAATAGTTACTCATTTCCCGGCTGCCGCTCCTTATGTTTTGACCGGGGCACACCGCCGGAGAGCCTTGCTGACCATCAACGCGCGCGAACTTTATCATCTCTCTCGCTTGAGGGAAGATGCCCATGCCCAGTGGGATATCAACGAGCTATCCGGGGCGATGACCAAAATGGCCAAAGAAGTGATGCCGCTGACGATGCTGATGGTCGGCGGCAAGGATTCCTTTGTTCAGCGTTACCAGTCTGTGTATGGAGGAGGTGGAGAGTGAATACTCCGATAGTAATAACTTTGATAATTTGCGGGACGATATTTTTGATCACGGTCGTCGCTCTAATTTTTGCGATGTGGGTGATCAACAAAGGGGTTTCGATGTCCGAGAGAGAGAAAAGATGACCAATCGGCCGGTCTCCCTGGCGCTGGTCTGGCACATGCACCAGCCGTTTTATAAAGACCTGGTAAGAGGGGAATACTTTATGCCCTGGGTCAGGATGCATGCCGTAAAAGATTATTACGACATGGTCGCGGTCCTGGACCGCTTTCCCGATGTTCACGTCACCTTCAACCTGGTCCCTTCTCTCCTTTTGCAGATCGAGGATTACGTCCATAATAACGCGACCGACGTCCTGCTCGATCTGACCAGAAAAAACCCTTCTGACCTGACCCAGGCGGAAAAAGTCTCGCTCCTGCAGTACTTTTTCATGGCCAACTGGGAGACGATGGTTAATCCATATCCGCGCTACCGGGACCTTCTTTTGAAAAGGGGACGGTTTGTCTCCCAGGCCGAACTGGCCAAGGTTGCCAAACGATTTTCCCCACAAGAACTGCTTGACCTTCAGGTCTGGTTCAACCTGGCCTGGTTTGGCTTTATCTATCGCCATGAAGACCCGGTGGTTAAAGAACTTTTAGTCAAAGGGAAATATTTTTCCAGTGACGATAAAAAAGCGGTTATTCAGAAGCAGTGGGAAGTAATGGGGAAGATTATTCCAAAGTATAAGGAACTAAGCGATCGGGGCCAGATCGAATTGACCACAACCCCGTTCTATCATCCGATCCTTCCGCTTCTTTGCGATACTAACTCGGCGAAAGAGGCGATGCCGCTGGCCAAGCTCCCTCCTTCAGCTTTTCAGCACCCTGAAGATGCCGCCGCACAGATTAGCCAGGCGGTCGATTATTTTGCGGAGCGTTTTGGTTCAAAGCCGGCCGGAATGTGGCCTTCCGAAGGCTCGGTTTCTGAAGCGGTCATTCCGTTAGTAGCTCGGGCGGGGATTAAGTGGCTGGCAACCGACGAGGGTATTTTGGAGCGCTCACTCCATAAAATTGAAATGAGAGGGCGGGCCATGGCGGCGGCCGACCTTTATCAGCCATATTTAGTTGAGCATGATGGGGCAGAGGTCGCGATGATCTTCCGTAACCATTTTTTATCCGACCAGATCGGCTTTGTGTATCAACGCTGGGCAATTAACGATTCGCTCCGTGATTTTGCCTCTCATTTGCGTAATATCAAGATCAGTTTGCCGGATGATGGCAAAAACTACCTGGTCCCGGTCATTCTTGACGGTGAAAATGCCTGGGAATATTATCCGGACGGGGGAAAAAATTTCCTGGAGAGTTTTTACCAGAGCCTGTCCGACAGCAAATATATTCGCACCGTTAGGGTCTCCGATTATTTAAAGGAAAACCCGCCCCAGCGCAAACTGACCCGGCTGTTTGCCGGTTCCTGGATTAACAGCAATTTTAAGATCTGGATCGGTCACGACGAAGATAATTTGGCCTGGGATTATTTGAACAAGGCCCGGCTGGCTCTCGAGCCTTTCAAAAAAGAGGATCAACCGGTCGCCTGGCAGGAATTATTTATTGCCGAAGGGTCGGATTGGTGCTGGTGGTACGGCGATGACCATTCGTCCGAGAACGATCATCTTTTTGACGCGCTCTTTCGCAAGCATTTGAAAAATATTTACACTTTGATCGGTCGTGTCCCTCCCAAGTATTTAGATAACCCGATCAAGCAAATGAACGCTTTTGTCCGTCCTTTAAAGGAACCGTCTTATCTGATCAACCCGGTCTTAGACGGTGAAGTGACCAGCTATTACGAATGGCTCTCGGCCGGGGTTTATGATATATCCAAAGCGCGTGGCGCGATGCACCAGATCGAAACCCTCCTGAGGGATATCCATTTTGGTTATAGCCTGACCGATCTATACATCCGGCTCGGTTTGAATATTTCCATGTATTCGGAAGAGGCGAAGACCTTTTCTTTCGCGGTGGTCTTTACCCACCAGGTTGACCGAAAATATGAGATCGGCTTTGACCGGACAAAGGGGTATTTTGCCGCTCACTTGTATAGAATGGAGAACCATGCCTGGGTCCTTGACCGGGAGATGCGTTGCGGGATCGCCAAGATCATTGAGCTCGGCGTTCCTTTCGCGGCTTTGGGAGTGAAACCAAACGACAGGCTTGAATTTGTCGTTGTCATCAGCAAAGATGGCCAGGAAGTTGAACGCTGGCCAAAAGGCGGAGGAATAAATGTCACCGTCCCAAGCGATACATACGAACAAGAACAGTGGTCGGTTTAAAAATCGGCCGGTCGACCTGCTGTTGGCGGTCCATTGCCATCAGCCGGTAGGGAACCTTGACCAGGTCATAGAAGAAGCTTACCAGCGTTCCTATCTTCCATTTATCGAAACCTTGCGCCGTCATCCCCGAATAAAATTTGCCGCTCATTACAGCGGGGTCCTGCTGGAGTGGTTTGAGTCCCGCCATCCTGAATTCCTCGGCTTGCTAAAAGATCTGGTGAAAAAAGGGCAGCTTGAACTCCTCACCGGCGGGCATTACGAGCCGATCCTTTCCCTGATTCCGGACGAAGACAAGTACGGCCAGATCAGGATGCAAAACGATTATCTCAAGGGGAAGTTTGGTTCGGCGCCGCGCGGCATGTGGCTGGCCGAGCGGGTTTGGGAGCCGCACCTGGCCAGGATCATGGCCCAATCCGGCGTTGAGTACACCTTGCTCGATGATTCCCACTTTATTGCCGCCGGCCTGGAGAAAGAACAGCTTAGCGGTTATTACCTGACCGAAGAAGCGGGGGAGATGCTTCGGATCTTTCCGATCAGCCGGTATTTACGGCACGCCATCCCTTTCAAAAAACCCGACGAAGTCATGGACCATCTGCGGCAGCTTTCAATAAACCAGGGTTTGGCGGTGATCGCCGACGACGGCGAAAAATTCGGCCTTTGGCCAGGGACCCAGAAAGTATTTAGCAGCGGCTATCTCGATAAATTGTTTGACCTGATCGAAGAAGCCGAGTGGCTCAAGAGCCGGAGCTTTTCCGATTACTTGGAAGAAGAGCTTCCAGCCGGCAGAATATATCTGCCATCAAGCTCATATTTTGAAATGATGGACTGGTCGCTGCCGGCGGCGGCCGAGAAAAAATATAAACGGATCATTGACGACTTGAAAAAGAACGATTATCTGGAAGAATTCCTGCCGTTTTTAAGCGGAGGATATTTTAGGAACTTCCTGGTTAAATATCCGGAATCAAACCTGATGCACAAGAGGATGCTGCAAGCCAGCGACCGGCTCTCCCGGATGAAGAAAGGGAAGTCGCTCCTTGGCGAGAAGGAATTGGAAAGCCGGCTAAAAGAAGCGGAGCTGGCGGTCTATAAAAGCCAGTGCGGCTGCGCTTATTGGCATGGAGTGTTTAGCGGGATCTATCTCAATTACCTGCGCCACGCGGTCTATGAGAATATTCTGAAAGCGGAAGCGGTCATGGATAGCCATGCCCGGGGTAACGATGATTATGCCGACATAACGATCACCGACCTTGACCGCGACGGCCGGGAAGAAGTCCTGCTGACCAGCAGTATGCTCAATCTTTATTTTTCACCCGCACAGGGGGGGACATTGTTTGAGATCGATTATAAACCTAAGAATTACAATTTAATAAATACCCTGGCCAGGCGGGAAGAGGCCTATCACGAAAAGATTAAACCGCCTGCCTGGCAGGGGGGAGCGGAAATGTCAGACGCGGCCCGCAAAACTGTTGATCGGGCGAAAAAAGCCGGTTTGGATGAGCTTCTTATTTATGACCGGCATCCCAGGTTTTGCCTGGTCGATCATTTTTTAAGCGAGGGGACTACTTTGGAATCATTTAGCCGGAACAAGTTTAAGGAAGAAGGGGATTTTGAGGGAAGCTATACTTTTATGCCGCAAAGACGAGGGAGCGAAGTTTTGCTCAGGATGAAAAAAGATGGGCTGGTAAACGGGAAAGAGGTCAGGGTTGAAAAAGAGATCTCGATCATGGCAAAACAATCAATAATAAACGTGGTTTATGACCTAAGCAATATAAGCCAGGAAGTGGTCCACCTTTGGTTTGGCACAGAGTTTAATTTTTCTTTTATGAAGGGAAATATTAACGATAATTATTGCTTGGTCGAGGGCGAGGAAAAGAGCCTTATTACTGCTTCCGGCAAGTCGGAAAATATTTCTTCCCTGGGCATTGTTGACGAACGGAAAGGATTTGGTGTAGTATTGGCCCTGGATCGGCCGGCTGCTTTGTGGCGATTCCCGATCGAAACGGTTTCCATTTCTGAAGCCGGTTTTGAGAGGACCTTTCAAGGTTCGGTTCTTTTTCCAAATTGGAAGATTAGCTTGCATCCGGGCCAAAAATGGAAGATAAAGATAGCCTTGCGTATTGAGGAATAAACCTAGGAGGACTTAAAATGCCAGAGCTTCGTAAAGACCCTATTTCTGATCGTTGGGTGGTAGTTTCAACTGAGAGGGGGAGGCGTCCTTCTGACTTCGGCTCGGCCCCGATGGCTGAAGGAGCGGGCGAATCAAAATTTTGCCCGTTTGACGAAGGGAATGAAGGAAAAACCCCGAAAGAAATAATTGCCTGGCGTAAGCCGAACACCGCGCCCGACACTCCCGGATGGGATGTCCGGGTCACCCCCAACAAATTCCCAGCGTTGGTGATTGAAGGGGAAGTTAACCGTACCGGGATGGGAATATTTGACATGATGAGCGGGATCGGCGCCCACGAAGTTATTATTGAAACACCCAACCATAATTTGACCATTGCCGATATGGATGAGGCCCACATTGATAAGATCCTTTGGGCATACAAGCAAAGGATCGTCGACCTGGAAAAAGATAAGCGCTTCCGCTATATTTTGGTCTTTAAAAATTACGGAACGGCGGCCGGCGCTTCGCTTTCCCATCCGCATTCGCAGTTGATCGCCACGCCGATCACTCCGCGGTACGTCAAACTGGAGCTGGCCAAGGCCCGCTCTTACTTTTTAGAAAAGGAACGCTGTATTTTTTGCGACATGATCAGGCAGGAGCTGGGGACCGGTGAGCGGATGGTCTATGAGAACGAATATTTTGTCGCTTTTACTCCTTTTGCTTCCCGCTTTCCATTTGAGCTGTGGCTTCTTCCCCGCCGCCACGAATCCGGATTCCAGGAACTGCCGGACGAAGAGCGGATGCAGTTGGCCCGTTGTTTAAAAGATATCATGATGCGGCTAAAAAAGACCCTTAATGATCCACCCTACAATTACGTAATTCATACGGCGCCAAACTCGGTCCCCAGGCCGGGGAAACCGGATTATTGGGGGACGATCGGTTACGACTTCCACTGGCATATTGAGATCATTCCCCGCCTGACCAAGCAGGCCGGTTTTGAATGGGGGTCAGGGTTGTATATTAATCCGACCGCGCCAGAAGAAGCGGCCAAATATTTGCGGGAGGTTAAGATCTGATCATGGCCAAAAAGAAAGTTGTTTTTTCATTTAAAGCCCCGGTTTCCGCTAACGATGTAAGGATATGTGGAGAGTTTTCCAACTGGGAAAAAGGGGCGATCTTTATGAGCGAAGGGAAGGCGGGAGAGTGGAAAGCGACGGTTAATTTGGAGCCTGGCGAGTATCAATACAAATATTGGGCCGATGGCCAATGGTTCCTTGATCCGCAGACCGCGAGGGTAAACAATGGGCTGGGGGGGGAGAATTCAATCCGTTCGGTGAGGTGACATAATGCCCAGAAAAAAGAAAGTAATTACGGCGACGACGATCATTACCAGGAAGAAAACCGCCAGGAAAAAATCGCCGGCCAAAAAGCTGAACGCTCTGGCGGCCGCCAGGCCGAAGAAAAAACCGCGAACCAAAAAGATCAAGCCGCCGATCATTCCCTCTGGACCAAAGGTTGAGGAGGCCAAATATTACACCGGCCCGGTAATGCGGAAGTTTGAAACAGAGCGCGAATTTGAGCTCCCGGCAAGCTACGGAGACAACCGGATCGTGGCGATGGTCCGCGATCCTTACTGGTTCTTTGCCTATTGGGAAGTGAGCAGCCGGCGGCGCGATGAGATCGGCCAGATGGTTGGAGGCGATCTTTTCTCGCGGTCAAAAGAGGTCTTGAGAGTCTATGATACCGAGAACTGGAATTACTTTGACATTCAATTGACTGCCGGCTCCGCCAGCTGGTATATAAAGGTTCCGGCGCCCAATCGGACCTATTGCGTCGATATAGGGTTTCTTCTGCCAGACGGCCGGTTTATTGCTGCCGCCCGCTCCAACTGGATCACCATGCCGCTTGACCGGATGTCGGATCTTATCGATGAGGAATGGATGATCCCCGATTGGGAAAAGATCTATTCACTTTCCGGCGGGTTTGGCATAGGGAAAGGTTCCCAAGAAATAAGAGAGTTGGTGAAGAAGCGCTTTTTAGAAGAGTCGGGCTCTGGCTGGGTCTCTTCCGGGTCGGCCAGGGCATCGTTGCCGGAACGGCCGTTCTGGTTGACAGCTAATTGTGAATTGATCGTTTACGGGGCGACCGAACCAAGCGCCACATTAACCGTGCAGGGGAGAAAGATCGACCTGCGCGATGACGGTACTTTTAGCCTCCGCTTTTCCCTGCCGGACGGCGATCAGGTGATCCCGATCGAAGCGATCAGGGACGACGGAGCAGAACGCCGGCAAATAACCCCCAAGGTCGAAAGAAGAACCGAATAATCCAATGGAAAAAGGATATTTAGCGCTGGTCCTGCACGCCCACCTCCCTTTTGTCAGGCACCCTGAGCATGACGACTTTCTTGAGGAAGACTGGCTTTTTGAAGCGATCACCGAAACCTACATCCCGCTGCTCAAAGTCTTTGAAGGGTTGGTCAACGACGGGGTCGATTTCCGTTTGACCATGTCCCTTACGCCAAGTCTTGGTTCAATGCTGATGGACCCGCTTCTCCAGGACCGGTACGTCAAACATATTGACGGTTTGATCGAGCTTTCCGGCCGGGAAATGGAACGGACCCGCTGGCAGCCGGAATACCAGGCATTGGCGCAAATGTACCACGATCTTTTCATTGATTGCCGCGATCGCTTTCTAAATAAATACAATCGTAATTTGATTTACGCTTTCAAAAAATTCCAGGATCTGGGGAAACTGGAGATCATTACCTGCGGCGCGACCCACGGCTTTCTGCCGTTAATGGAAAGCAATCCCAACGCGGTCAGAGCGCAGATCAAAGTAGCGGCGGCACATTACCAGACGATGTTTGACCGCCGGCCGCGCGGGATCTGGCTTCCGGAATGCGGTTATTATCCCGGTTTGGACGAGATCTTGAAAGAAGAAGGGATAAGGTTTTTTCTGGTCGACACCCACGGGATACTGCACGGCACGCCCCGCCCAAAATACGGGGTATTTGCCCCGGTCTATTGCCGCTCCGGTGTCGCCGCGTTTGGCCGGGATATGGAGTCGTCCAAAGCGGTCTGGAGCGCCAACGAGGGGTATCCGGGTGATTACAACTACCGCGAGTTTTACCGCGATATCGGGTTCGATCTGGATTACGACTATATCCGTCCGTACATTCATACCGACGGAACCAGGATCAACACCGGGATCAAATATTACCGGATAACCGGCCGGGTCGATCTTTCGCAAAAACAGCCTTACGTAAGGCAACGGGCCCTCGACCGGGCGGCAGACCATGCCGGCAATTTTCTTTTCAACCGGGCCAAGCAGGTTGAGCACCTGCACGATTTTCTCGGCCGGCGCCCGATCGTTGTCTCCCCTTATGACGCCGAGCTTTACGGCCACTGGTGGTACGAAGGTCCGGATTGGCTTAATTTCCTTTTTCGCAAGATGCACTATGACCAGGAGGTTGTTAAGCCGATCACGCTTATGGAATACCTGGACCATAACCCGAAGAATCAGGTGGTTACTCCGTCGTTTTCTTCCTGGGGATGGAAGGGATACAGCGAGTATTGGCTGGAGGGTTCAAACGACTGGATCTATCGGCATCTGCACAAAGCGGCCGACCGGATGGTCGAGCTGGCCAAGCGTTTTCCCGATTCCGGCGGCCTTTTGCGCCGGGGATTGAACCAGGCGGCGAGAGAACTGCTTTTGGCCCAATCGTCCGATTGGGCTTTCATTATGAAGACCGGGACCTGCGTTTCTTACGCGGTCAAGAGGACCAACGATCATTTGGAGCGTTTCACCCGGCTGTATGAACAGATCAATAATAATTCTCTGGACGAACCATGGCTGGCCGATATCGAATATAAAGACAATATTTTCCAGCAGATCGATTACCGGGTTTACGCATGAAGGCGATAGTATTGGCGGGCGGGCTGGGGACCAGGCTCCATCCCTTAACGGTTAATATCCCCAAGCCTATGGTCCCGGTTGCTAACCGGCCGCTCATGCAATTTACCATGGAACTGCTTAAGCAAAACGACTTTGATGATGTGACCGCCCTTCTTTATCATCAGCCGGAGGTTATCAAAAAATATTTCGGCAACGGCTCAAAATTTGGCCAAAAGATCAGCTATATCGAGGCAAAAGACGATTACGGCACCGCGGGGGCGGTCCGTCTGGCGGCGGTCGACGTCAAAGAGACCTTTCTGGTGATGAGCTCGGATGTCCTGTCCGATTTCGATCTTAAAGCGGCGGTCGCTTACCACAAAGAAAAGCACGCCCAGGTGACCATTGTTTTGACCCGGGTCCCCAATCCTCTGCAATACGGCATTGTGATCCTTAACAGCGACGGCAGCGTCAAGTATTTTCTGGAAAAACCGTCCTGGAGCGAGATCTTTTCCGACACGGTCAACTGCGGGATGTATATAATCGAGCCGGAAATAGTTTCCCTGATCCCCGCCGGCCGTTCATTTGATTTTAGCCTTGATTTGTTCCCGCTCCTCCTGTCTAAAAAAGTCCCGATCTTTGGTTATATCGCGGCCGGGAACTGGCGCGATATCGGGAGCGTCGACGAGTACAGCCGGGCGTCGAGCGCTGTCCTCAAAGTTGGGGAAAAACGGATCGACAAAGAGGCGAAGCTTGCCGCCACGGTAAAGCTTGCCGGCAAGATCGTAGTTGGGGCCGGGTCGTTTGTGGCCGATAACGTTGTTCTGGAAAATGTTACTCTGGGGAGAGGCAATCAGATCGGGCGGGATACCGTGCTGCGGGACGTGATCCTCTGGGACAACGTAACCATAGGGAATGAGGTCAACGCCAATCGATCGATAATCGGGCAGGGGACCATTGTCGGAGAGAGGAGCCTGATCGAGGAAGGGGTCGTGATCGGTGACGAATGCAATCTTGGCAAAGAGGTTGTGGTCAAGCCTTACGTTAAGATCTGGCCGAAAAAAGTTGTTGAAGAAGGGGTGATAGTTTCCCGCTCGATGGTTTGGCGGGAGCGCTGGACCAAAGGGCTTTTTGGCCCGTTCGGGGTCAACGGTCTATGCAACGTGGAAATCACTCCGGAATTTGCCGCTACTCTGGGGACAGCTTACGCGACTTTGTTGGGGAAAGGGGCGCAGATCAGCACTTCCCGGGATTCGCATCCCGCTTCCCGAATGATCTACCGGGCCCTGTTATCCGGAGTTTTATCGGCCGGGGTTAATGTTTCAGACCTGGAAATGATCCCGATCCCGGTCAACCGCTATGAACTGAAAGCGCTAAAAAGCAGGGGAGGGTTCCACGTCCGGAAGTCGCCCTATGACAACAACGTTATCGATATTAAATTCTTCGATGAGAACGGAATGGACCTGTCATCGACCAGCGAAAAGAAGATCGAACGGCTCTTTTTTAGCGAAGAGTTCAGCCGGGCCGATATCAGCGAGGTCGGCGAACTCTCTTTTCCTTTTCATCGGGTGACCGAATACTATAAAGGCGGCCTGGTCAGTTTGATCGACCGCGACCTGATCCGCCAGGCAAAAATGAAGGTCGTTGTCGACTACGCGTACAGTTCGGCTTCGCAGATTTTTCCGTCGATCCTGGGGGATCTGGGAATTGAAGTTATCGCGATCAATGCCTATATTGATGAGACCAAGATCACCAAGAGCAAGACCATGTTTGAAAAGGGATTAGCGGAGCTTTCGCAGATCGTCAAATCGCTGAAGGCCGATCTGGGGATAATGCTCGATACCGGAGCGGAAAAGGTCTTTTTATGCGACGAGAGTGGCAGGATCCTGGACGGGGACCTGGAGTTGGCGATCATGACGGTCCTGGTCTGCCGGGGGCGCAGAGGCGGGCAGATCGCTGTTCCGGTCAAAGCAAGCCGGGTGATTGACCAATTGGCGGCCAAGTATGAGGCCAAAGTCGTCAGGACAAGGGTTAGTGTCCGGTCGATGATGGAGCGTTGCCATAAAGGGAGCACCTATTTCTTCGGCGAGACCCAGGGTGGTTTTATTTTTCCGGAATTCCAGTGCGCGTTCGACGCCATGTTCTCGTCGGTCAGGCTGATCGAATTGCTGGCCAGGAACAAGACCAGGCTTTCGGCGATCGCGGAAGAAGTGCCGAATATTTGTATGCATTCTAAAGAGATCTCCTGCGCCGCGGAAAACAAAGGGAAGGTCCTCCGCTCGATCATCGATTCGATCGGGAACGCGGAAGTTGATTTGACCGATGGGGTCAAGGTTTTTCACGGCGAAGACTGGGTCCTGATCCTTCCCGACCCGATCCGGCCGGTCATTCATATTTACGCGGAGTCCGATCGGGACGATAAAGCCAGGAAACTGGTCGATCAGTATGTCGAAAGGATCGACTCTATTATATGAGAATATTATACGTTTCGTCGGAGGTCGTCCCCTTTGCCAAGACCGGCGGCCTGGCCGATGTCGCCGGGGCTCTCCCAAAAGCGTTAAAGCGGATCGGCCATGATGTCAGGGTCTTTATGCCCCGTTACAAGATGGTCGATCCGGAAAAATACAACCTAACGAAAATATTCCCCAATATATATGAAGGCAAAATTCCCGGGACCGAGGTCATTGTTTATTTATTTGACGATCCCGCTTTTTTTGGCGACAGGGAAGGGCTTTACCAGCAAAACGGGGTCGATTATCCGGACAACCTTGAGCGGTTTTCCGCGTTTTGCCGGGCCGCTTTTCCCCTGTTAAAAGAGCTCAATTGGCGGCCGGATATCATTCATGGCAATGACTGGCAGTCGGCGCTGATCATTGCTTTGTTAAAGAAAGCCTATAAGGATGATCCGTTTTTTGTCAGGACCGCTACCGTATATTCCATCCATAACATGGCTTATCTTGGACTCTTCCCTAAAGAGAAGCTCCTTTTTACCGGTTTGGGTTGGGATCTGTTCAAGCCGGATGGATTGGAGTTTTGGGGAGAGATCTCCCTGTCCAAGGCCGGTATTATTTTTGCCGATGTAATAAGTACGGTTTCAGAAAATTATGCCAAGGAGATCCAAACAACCGAATATGGGGCCGGGTTAGACGGATTGCTCAGGGCGCGAACCCAGGATGTTTTTGGCATTATCAACGGGCTGGATTATGAGATCTGGAACCCGGCGACCGATCCGAACATTGTCAAACGCTACAGTCCGGCGACGATATTTTTAAAGGCCGATAATAAGATCGAGCTCCAGCGGCGCAATAAACTGCCGGAGAACAAAGATATCCCGGTTCTCGGCCTGGTCACCAGGCTGGCCGACCAAAAAGGGCTGGATATTTTATCTGAAGCGCTGGAAGAGATCCTGGCAATGGATTGCCAGATGGTTATATTGGGAACAGGGGATCCCAAATATCATGCCTTGCTTACCGAAGAACATGAGAAATTCCCCAAAAAGTTGGCGGTCAACCTGGAATTTGACGCGATGCTCGCGGAGCTGATCTACGCGGGGGCCGATTTGTTCATGATGCCGAGCCGGTATGAGCCGTGCGGATTGGGACAGTTGATCGGTTTCAAGTACGGGACGATCCCGATCGTCCGCCGGACCGGCGGTTTAGCCGACACAGTCGGTGATTTTGACCAGCGGGTTGGCAAAGGTGAGGGTTTTGTTTTTGAGAAGTACAGCTCTGCCGCGTTGATCGACGCGGTAAAAAGGGCGGTTGCCGTTTATAAACAAAAAGAGCTCTGGGAGACATTGCAGAAACGGGTGATGAACCTTGATTATTCCTGGGACGCGTCGGCTAAAAAATATATCGCGCTATACCTGAAGGCTTTGAAAAAGATCGGCATTGCTCCACTTTAAGAGTTATTTAAGGCTGGGCCGGATATTCATGGGGAAACACATAATTTTGCATAATGTAATATTTTTGGGAAGCGGCATTTGAGGCCTGGGCTTTTTGTTTGAAATATCCGCTATCCAGCACGAAACTCGCGTAAGAGTAAGCGAAATCCTCTTTGGGGCTTTCTACCGCTGAAATATGTTCTTCGTTGGGATAAAAACTATATCTCAGCAGATAGTCTGCTTCATTCAGGGTTTTAGGATTTCCATCCGGGTTAAAAGAAATTGTTCCAAATTTGCCGTTATAGCAAGCGATATCCAAAGAGTTGTGGCCGATCTCGTGGACCAGGGAATATTCCCAATAATGGGGCAGACCTGGAGTGGTGGGGACCGGTTCCTTCATTAGCCAATTGGTGCTGATATTGACATAACAAGACCTGGAAGAATTTCCATTTGACGAATCAACTGATATGCAAACCCGTTCACCTGCCGCCCCGGGAGTGAGTAGGTTTGGCGTGAAAATGATCTCTTTGATACCCTGGTATGAGCAGGATGGAAGGGCCAGGAGCAATTGGTTGGTTCTCTTGGTTAAATAGGCTTGTTCCGGTTGAAACTGAGGGTCGTCTACGGTAATTTTTACCTGTTGGCGTTGGCACTCCATCTGATTCAGGCTTAGGCACTCTTCCGGCTTAATGATCTTGCCGGAACAGGCGCTTCCGGCATTAATTGCCAGGGGAAGAGCCAAGAGCCGGATGGCCCTAAAAAAGCGCCCATGAATGATATTTGGCATTGTCGCTCTCATATTCTATTTTATTATCGATAAATACGGCTAATAATTTCAAGCGGCCATCATTGTTTTACAGAATTAGTTATACTATGCTAAAATAACTCTAATATGTCAGGTCATTCTAAATGGGCGACAATTAAAAGAGCAAAGGCCAAGACCGATGCCGCTCGGGGTCGGATCTTTACTAAGATAATCAGGGAAATATCGACCGCGGCAAAAGTTGGCGGGGGAGACCCGGCGGCCAATCCCAGGCTTCGTTTATCGATCGATAAGGCAAAAGCGGCCAATATGCCGAACGATAATATTAAAAGGGCGATCGAAAAGGGGCTTGGCGGCGGCGACGCGGTGATGGAGGAGCTAACATACGAAGGGTTTGGTCCGGGGGGATTTGCGATCCTGGTCAATGTAATGACGGATAACCGGAACCGGGCGGCTGGAGAGATCCGCAATACTTTTGATAAACATGGCGGCAACCTTGGTTCTTCCGGCAGTGTTTCCTATCTTTTTAATCGCCGGGGGAGCATTGTCCTGGAAAAAGCGGGCATCGATGAGGATAAATTAACCCTGGCCGCGATCGATGCCGGGGCCGAAGACATCATTTCCGAAGACAAAACGATCGAGGTCCTGACCACCCCGGAGAACTTTGAAAAGGTCAAGAATGCCCTGCAGTCTGCCGGGTTTAATCCGGTCCAGGCGGATATCGCCATGATCCCGACGACCACGGTCAAGCTGACCGGCGAAACGGCGCAAAAGGCTCTCAAGCTGGTGAGTTTGCTTGAAGAGCACGACGATGTTCAGGAAGTCTTTACCAACTTTGATATCTCCGAAGAAGAGCTGGAAAAAGCCGGATAATTAGCCCTCATAATTGAAATTTTCTCCACTTTTTAACGATAATTATCTGTAATGACTATGGCAAACAGGGTTGTAATAAATTTAAAAGGATTATCGGTCAACTCCTTCAGGAAAGTCCTGGAAAAAGCGACCTCCAAACGGACATTGGCGGCTATTCAAGAACGGGTTTTAGCCAGAATCATGGGCAGTCCTCACCTTCCGGCAAGCGTTAAGGCTGAAGCCCAGGCTCTTTTTCTAGAAATGGACTTACGTAAACCTCTTCTTCCCGATCTTTCCTCTGCCCGTAACGCGACTAAGTTAAAGAGGGAAATGGTTGTTTTCTCTCTCCAGCGTATCCAGGCCAGGTTGTTTCTGGGGCAAAAATCGTTGTCAGCCGCCGAATTGATCGAGCTGAACAATGAGGCTTGTTCGCTGATCAATGGCGCCAGGGGAGAGCGCTGTATAAAAAATATGATCGGGGTTGTTTTACTGGAGATCGGGGCCAGGATCGACCGGATCGGCCATGCAGAGCGAGATCACGATAAAGAAGTCGACAAAATGTTAGAAGTCCAGACCAAGCTATTTTTCTCCAATGACCCATTAACTAGGGATGAATTATTCCAAATCGAACAGAAAATAGTCGGGATCCAAGAGAAAGTCAAAGGCTGGCTAGGCCTGGAACGTCTTTCGGCTGTTATTTTGCTGGAGATATCTGCCCGGCAATATCGCCTCGAATGTGATACGAAGCCGGTGATGATCGAGCTTAAAACAGACGGTATGCTCTTGCCTCCCGCTCCCCGGCCGGCTTACCGTGAATTTACGGGCGAGATCGGCCTTACTCCGGTAATTATTCAATTAATTGATAATGTTAAATCATCGGGTCAAATGCTCCCATTTTCCAGGAATATTGGCGAGCAAGAGCTTCAAGACATCGTTGGGCACGGCTTTTTAAGGACCAATGGCCGACAAGTAAAATATTTCCGTTATGGCTTAAGCCATGAATACGGAGAAATAGTTGTGGTCATGAAACCGGGTTTTTGGGAAACAGAGAAAGACCGGAGCAGGGTGGTCAGTCTGTTTTTGGAGGAGTTTAAGGGACAACGGGTAGTCAATAAAGTGCACATATTTGAAAAATATCCGAAACGAGAAGATCTTGTCGCTATTTGGGGGAGCGATGAAAGCTGGAAGATCTTATTTGTTGACCCGGAAGAACAATTTCTTTGTCCCAAGGGGAATATCTTTGAGTTGCTGGGTAATATACAAATTAGCCAGCAGAGAATGGATCAAATGATAATGCTTCTATACAGCGGCAGAGTTCATGCGGTCAAACAAATGGACGATAAAATTGGCAAAGAGAAGCTGTTCAAGGACCTGGCTCAAAGGGTGGAATATAACAGGCGGTTAGGGCAAGCACAGGCCAAGCCTCAATGTGTAGGACATACTGTTCTTATG
Source organism: Candidatus Margulisiibacteriota bacterium (assembly GCA_018822365.1). Lineage (NCBI taxonomy): Bacteria > Bacillati > Candidatus Margulisiibacteriota > Candidatus Margulisiibacteriota bacterium. Next base: position 40,610 of record JAHJKL010000052.1, on the reverse strand, counting down.
GGAGACGCGGATAAATTGATGAGCACTTATCCGCAACTTGAGGTCCCTCACGATGTCCCTCTTGATCAGGTCCAAAGGATTATGGTCCCGGATCATTTATGGGACCAGACGGTTAAATTGGTTGAGGCAAGAAGGCCGGAGATGCTCAAGCTCCTTTGCCGGGTCAAAGGGACCGGCCAGACCAAAGATGAGTTTCAGGCCGGTAGAGAGAATTTAACCAGACGATCGAGCAGGCATCACGGTTCATTTGAACCGGTTTTCGGCTACGATTCGTTCTTTTTATTTGAGCAGGCTTATTATCGGGAAATGCTGGCGGCCTACCGCCTGGCCGAAACGACCCAAACTTCAAGGCTGGCGGTCAATCCCCCTCTTGCCGGTTGCATCGCGATCCAGCCGGACACTGCGTTCAGGGCCCAACTTCAATATCCTGATTTTCTCGCTCTAATCCCGTCGGGCAATCCCTTGCGTCGGTTGATCGGATTACAGCAAAACCCGTCTCACAGCGGCCTTGACCCATTGCAGCACACATTTAACGCTTTGCATCTGCTGGAAACAGACGATTTAGCCAGTCGGGGGATTGTTATGCCTACAGGTTTTAAGCGTCCGCTTAAAGAATTGTTAAGGATCGCCCTCTTGTATCATGATGTTGGCAAGTTAAGTGACCCCGTTAACCCTCGACATGCCGATCAATCAGCGCTGATTGCCGCCGGGATTCTGGCGGATCCGCTTGTTTCTGGTGTTGGTAAGCTTACCGCTCAAGAAACAGAGTTCATATTAACCCTGATCCGGACACATCACTTATTTGGTGATATCAATAAAGAGAACCTCCCTTTACCGGAAGCTGTTGATCGGGCCAAAGCCCAATTATCCGCCTCTGCTTTCTCTTCGGCGGAGATGTTCTATTTCCATTTGCTGATCGCCAGCGCCGATATACATTCGATTCCAGGTGTTAGAGCCCGGATTGTTCCGGAAAAATGGGATAATTATGTCGATGGAATATACAAAGCGTTGCTTTTTTAGTCATAATTCCTAGTATTTCATGCTAAAATAAGCTCATGAAGTACGTCGCCGATCTCCATGTTCACACGATCTCTTCCGGTCACGCTTATTCAACTATGGAAGAGTACGCCTCCCAGGCGAAGAAAATCGGGTTAAAAGCATTTGCTCTGACCGACCACGGACCGGCGATGCCCGGCGGCCCGCACCTCTATTATTTTGCCAACATGAAGATGGTCCCCGAAAAGATCGACGGGGTCAGGCTCTACCGGGGCTGTGAAGTCAACATTATCAGCGCCGATGGAGAAATTGACCTGTCTGATTATGAGCTCAATGAATTGGAAATAGTGATCGCCAGCCTTCACCCCAGGGTTGGCTGTGACAATCAAGGGGAAGAAAAAAACACCGAAGTTCTGATCAAAACCATCAAGCGCAATCCTAAGGTCAATATACTCGGCCATATCGGTAATCCCAAGTTCCCCGTTAATATCCCGGCTGTTGTAGCCGCCGCTAAAGAGGGTAAAGTACTGGTTGAATTAAATAACAGTTCTTTTATCAGCCGGCCCGGTTCCTGGGACAAATGTTTGCAGGCGGCCCGGGAGATAAAAAAACTGGATTGGCTGGTGGCGCTGGGGACCGATTCTCACGCTTCCTGGATGCTGGGGGACTTTCGCAAATCGGAAGAATTGATCAAAGCGGCCGGTTTAAGCGATAAGCATATCGTCAACACTTCTTTCGAGAAGATCGAGAAGTATTTGTTGGAACGATGAGATCACTGGAAACCAGCGAATAAACTTCGCGGTTTCCAGGATTTAACCGCGGCGTTTAGCCGCGGGGAAAAATATGAAACAACCGACTCAGTTTGAAAAAGATGTTTACGCCGCCGTTAAACTGATCCCCAGAGGTGAGGTTAGGAGTTACAGTTGGGTTGCCCGTAGGATTGGTCGGCCAAAAGCGGCCCGGGCGGTTGGCAACGCCTTAAACAAGAATCGATACGCCCCAATCGTTCCCTGCCACCGGGTGGTGGCGGCCAATGGGCTTGGTGGTTTTGCCGGGGGATTACGCAAAAAGATCGCCTTATTAAGGAGTGAAGGATACCAATGCTAGCCAAGAGAATTATTCCTTGTCTTGATGTCAAAGAAGGCCGAGTGGTCAAAGGGGTTAACTTTATCGACCTTAAAGACGCCGGCGACCCGGTTGCCTTGGCCGCCTTTTATGATAAAGAAGGGGCCGATGAGCTGGTTTTTCTGGATATCACCGCGTCATCTGACAAGCGCTACATCATGCTGGAAGTCGTCAAGAAAGTGGCGGAAACTATCTATATCCCTTTCACCGTTGGCGGTGGGATCAACGACCTTGAAACGATCCGTGAAATTATTGCCAATGGGGCAGACAAGGTTTCCATAAATACCGCGGCGGTCCGCGACCCGTCATTAATTACCAGGGCGGCGGAGAAATTTGGGAGCCAGTGCATTGTTGTGGCGGTTGATGCGAAAAGGACACAGGAAGATAAGGCATCAAGGGATCGAGGGATTGAGTGGGAAGTATATACTCATGGCGGGAGGACGGCGACCGGGATCGACGCGGTTGAATGGGCGAAAAAAGCGGAACAATTAGGGGCTGGTGAGATTCTTTTGACCAGCATGGACCGTGACGGGACCAGGATCGGTTATGATGTTCAATTGACCAGGGCGATAGCTGACGCGGTTTCGATCCCGGTCATCGCTTCCGGCGGAGCCGGGACCCTGGACCACATTTACGCCGCTTTTGTTGAGGCTCAGGCCGATGCCGCCCTGCTTGCTTCTCTTCTTCACTATCGCGAGTTGACGATCAAAGAGATCAAAGACCATCTTGGGGCAAAGGGGATCATGGTGCGGCGATGAAAATGATCGATCAGGCGCTGGACAAATATTTGCCAAAACGGGGGAAGTTGGCCAGGGCGATGCGGTATTCTATTTTTGCCGGAGGTAAAAGGTTTCGCCCTCTTCTCTGTCTTGCCACAGCCGCTACCCTGGGGAAGCCCGAAAAGAAGGTGATCCCTTTTGCCTGCGCGGTTGAAATGATCCATACTTTTACCCTGATCCATGATGACCTTCCGGCGATGGATAATGCCGATTTCCGCAGGGGGAAGCCCTCAAGTCACAAGGTCTTTGGCGAAGCGCTGGCGATCCTGGCCGGCGACGCGCTCAACACGCTTGCCTTTGAGATCATTGCCGATCAGCCGCGCTCCCTGGTTGAACTCTCTAGCGCTCTATTAGAAGTAGTTGAAGGCCAGGTGGCCGATATTGACGCGCCAAACAAACGTATAACACTAAACCAGCTCCGTTTGATCCACAAATGGAAAACAGCCGCACTGCTGCGGGCTTGCGTCCGCGGCTCCGGTATAATTTGTGGCGCCTCCCCAAAAAAGTTGGACGCTCTGGCCGGATACGCCGAGCATCTTGGCCTGGCCTTTCAGATCGCCGACGATATTCTTGACGCGACTTCCACCAGGAAAAAGCTTGGCAAGCCGGTCCAGGCGGACATAAAAAAGGGGTATCCGTATTTAATCGGGCTGGAAAGATCAAAAAAAATGGCTTTGGCGGAAAGGGATTCCGCCCAAAAGGCTCTGGCCGGTTTTGGCAATAGAGCCGAGGGACTAAAAAGCCTGGCTGAATACGTAGTTGCGCGGACCAATTAATCGCAGTAACATTACAACCAAGAGGGATCATGTACTATCCAAGTGAAAAAGAATTCATCAATTTGGCCAAAAAAGGGAATCTGGTCCCGGTCTATAAGGAGATAGTCGCCGACCTGGAAACCCCGGTTTCCGCCTACAAAAAGATCGAAAGCGAATACTCTTTTCTGCTGGAGTCGGTGGAGGGGGGGGAGCAGGTCGCCCGTTATTCTTTTCTTGGTTCGGTTCCCGTTAAGAACGTGATCCAACCCCGAAGCCTGGATGAGATCGGCCAGTTAATGAAGCGCTACCGTCCGGTAGAAGTTCCCAACCTTCCTCCATTTTGCGGCGGGCTGGTCGGGTATGTCAGTTACGACGCGGTCAGGGAAATTGAAAAGATCCCGGATAAGAATCCCGACCCGCTGAAACTACCCAAGGCAACATTTTTGCTGGCCGACACTCTGCTTGCTTTTGATCACGTTAAACACAAGATCCAAATTATCGCTAACGCCCATCTGGACAAGAAGAACCCTAAAAGCGCTTACCTGGAGGCCTGCGCCAAGATCCAAGTGTTGGAGAAAAAACTCCGTAAACCGCTGGCCGCCTTGCCAAAGGAGATATCCCTGCCGATCAAAACGGCGAAAGAGGTTGCCTTTAATTCGAATCTTAGCAAAAACGAATATGAGAATATGGTCCGGCGGGCTAAGGAGTATATCAAGGCTGGAGATGTTATCCAGGTTGTCCTTTCCCAACGGTTAGAGGCCAAATGCCAGGCCGATCCATTTAATGTTTACCGGGTACTGCGAATGATCAACCCGTCCCCATATATGTATTTTTTCAAACTGGGTGGGCTGAAGGTTATTGGCTCATCGCCGGAAGTCATGGTCCGGTTGACCGGGCGGACAGCGACGGTCAGGCCGATCGCCGGGACTATCCGGCGGGGGAGCGGGGAAGCGGAAGACAAAAAACTGGAAGCCGAACTATTGTCCAACAAAAAGGAGCTGGCCGAGCATGTGATGCTGGTCGACCTTGGACGAAACGACCTGGGGCGGGTCTGCGAATATGGGAGCGTTGCCGTGACCGAAAAAATGACGATCGAGCGCTATTCCCACGTTATGCATATTGTCAGCAACGTGACCGGCAAGCTTCAGAGCAAAAAAAGCGCCCTTGACCTGTTGAAAGCCTGTTTCCCGGCCGGGACCGTTTCCGGCGCGCCAAAGGTCCGGGCGATGGAGATAATTGACGAGCTTGAGAACCTGCGCCGCGGGCTTTATGCCGGGTGTGTCGGTTATCTGAGCTTTTCCGGCGACCTTGATACCGCGATAACTATCAGGACGATCCTGGTCAAAGAAGGGCGCGCCTACTTGCAGGCAGGGGCGGGGATCGTGGCCGATTCCGACCCTGGCCGGGAATATCAGGAGACTATCAATAAAGCCAAAGCTCTCCTGTCGGCGGTCGGTTATTTCGAATGATCAATTTCCGGATGCTCAGGCTTTCCGATCTCTTGATCTGGGGCGCGGTCACTTTTTTAATTGTTATCGGTCTATTGGCTATTTTCAGCACCACATACCGCTTGCAGATCAGGATCGACGGCGACCCCTTTATTTTTGTCAAAAGGCAGTTCTTTTCGCTGATCATTGGGTTTATCATGATGTGGGTTTTTGCTTATGTTGACTACGAACATTTAAAAAAATGGTCTCCTTTTGTCTATCTTGGCTCGATTCTCCTCCTTTTTCTGATCCTTTTTACCGGCTCAAGCGCCATGGGGGCCCAGCGCTGGCTGCAGATCGGTTTCTTTTCCTTCCAGCCCTCGGAGTTTTCCAAACTGGCGATCATTTTGATCCTGGCTTATTACCTGTCGATCCACCGGGATCTTAATACCTGGCAGGGGCTGACTTCTGTGGCGCTGATCGTGCTGGTCCCCATCATGCTGATCTTTAAACAACCTGACCTGGGGACGGCAATAGTTTTTTTCGCGATCCTGTTGGGCATGCTGGTGGAAGGGGAGGTCTCCCCTTGGACCCTGGCTTTTCTGCTGACTCCTTTGCTTTCACTATTAACGCGACCCGTTTTTCCCTTTTGGATCGTTTATTTGCTATTGGTTTATTTAGGGCTTTTTCTCTCCCGGGCCAACTTCTGGCAGTGGCTGGTGATCTTTGGTTCCAATGTGCTGGTCGGTGTGATGCTGCCGTTCATGTGGGGGGTGCTAAAACCGTATCAGCAGTCGAGAATAATCTCTTTTCTTAATCCGGCGGCCGATCCGCTGGGGGCCGGCTACCATACTTTGCAGAGTTGTATTGCCATTGGCGGGGGAGGCCTGCTGGGAAAAGGATTTTTGCATGGGTCGCAGACCCAATTGCAATTCATTCCGGAACAGCACTCCGATTTTATATTTTCCTCGATCGGCGAGGAGTTCGGTTTTATCGGGGCGTTTTTTCTCCTCATTGCATACGCTCTGCTGGTCTGGCGGGCGGTCGTTATAGCGCTTGAAGCTCGTGACCTGTTTGGACGGATGACCGCCATGGGGATCGCGATCATGTTCGCGTTTCATTTCTTTGCCAATATTGGTATGGTGATCGGGCTCCTGCCGGTGGTCGGCATCCCTTTACCCTTTGTCAGTTTTGGCGGCTCTTCTTTGATCGTTAACCTGATCTGCGTGGGGATATTACAAAGCATCGCGATGAGAAGGCAAAAACTGATCTTTTAGAGCTTGAATTTTGCTTCGACCAACCCTTCGGCTTCAAAGACTTCACGACTGACGTAAATGGTCACTTTCCTGCAATTGAGCCAATCTTCCCCTTTTTTCATTTGGACCGACCCGCGCATTGTTAGCAGTTCTCTTTGATCGTCGTAATAGGCGCTCTCCGCCCTGGCTTCTTTCCCTTTTTGGGTCACAACCACGTTGCCGGACGCCCTGGCGTTGCCGCTGGTCGTGGAAAATTCGATGTTATCAGAGGTCAGCAAGGTTTTGGCCTGAAGTATCTGCCGGACGTCCGCGTTGCGCAGTTTATTGGCGGTCCCCAGCCTGATCAGTGCCTGGGCTTTCTCAATCACTGTCCTGGTTTGGCCGGAAAGGAACAGCTTCTTGCTGAGCCGAGAATAAACCCCATTATTGGCCAAAGAGAGCTTTTTCCCCTGGATGGCTTCGACCCCCCCGGCAAGCTCGATCTCCCGGTCAATATCGCCGTATAAAACTGCTCTGGCGCAGCGGATGGTCGTGGTTTTTATCCCTTTTTCTTTCGCCTCAAAAGTCACCCCGCCAAAAAGCTCCAGGCGTTCGCTTTCTCCAAAGTAATCGCCAAAATCTGACCTGATAACCCCATCCCGGCGCTTCAGGAAAAGATGTCCGGAGAGCTTGGCGCTTTTACTGTTATGGTCGACCGAGATGGCATCGGCGGTCAGCTTTGAATCGCGTTTGATCAGTTGAGCCTTGCCGGAGATCTCTGAGAAATTGTGCCGGGAGTTGTAGAGAATGTGATCGGCGACAATGGTCGTCCAATCATGCTTATTTTTTGAAGAGAATTTGCCAAGGTCGATTGACGCTTTCAATTTGCTTGGCTTATTGATGATCCCTTCGGGCTGGCCAAAGGCTTCAATAATCTCTGTCCGGGGGTTAACGATCGCCCAGGGGGCGATCAGGCTGGTAAGAGTCAGTTCCCCTTTTTTGTTATAGATCCGGCCGCGGGTGACGTTGATCAGGTGTGACGCGTCCTGGTTTTTAATAGTCCAGCCTTTTTGGGCGTAGAATTCCCACAATCTGCGGCCATCCTTGCGTCCCTCAACCCTGGTCCCGTAAAATTCAGCCATTTTTTCGGTCTTTTCGCCCAAAAGGACAGCCGGGTCCTTTGGGGCCATCAAATAATAAGCTAAAGCGAGGATCAAAAGCGAAAAAATGGTAGCGAGGTAGACGATTTTCCAGGCGTTATTTTCCACGGCCGCGATTATAGCACGATTGACATTATTTTAGAAACGGTGCTAGAATAATGAATAATTTTGGGAATTTAAATTTAGTATGAAAGGGGCAATCAAATGGCAGTAAAAGTAGGGATCAACGGGTTCGGCAGGATCGGTCGGCAGGTAGTTCACGCGATGGTTGAAAAGGGGGCTTTGGGGAAGGAGATAGAAGTTGTCGCGGTTGTTGATATTGTAACTGACGCGAAGTATTTCGCTTATCAGATGAAGTATGATTCGGTTCACGGCAGGTTCAAGGGGACCATCTCCACTGAAAAGAGTGCTCCAGGCGTGGCTGAAGATGATGTTCTGGTCATCAATGGAAGCAAGATCAAATGTGTTATGGCGACCAAAGAGCCGGGCCAGCTCCCCTGGAAAGAGCTTGGGGTTGAGTACGTGATCGAATCGACCGGTCTTTTTACCAGTTCGGAGAAGGCCCAGGGACATTTGGCCGCCGGAGCCAAAAAAGTGATCATCTCCGCTCCCGGAAAAGGGGATGTCAAGACCATTGTAATGGGGGTTAACGACAACGAATATGACGCGACCAAGCATAATATTATTTCTAACGCCTCCTGTACTACTAATTGCCTTGCTCCGGTGGTTCATGTCCTGCTGAAAGAGGGGATTGGAGTTGAGACCGGCCTGATGACTACGATCCACTCTTATACCGCGACCCAGAAGACCGTTGACGGTCCTTCCAAAAAAGATTGGCGTGGCGGCCGGGCGGCGGCGATCAATATCATTCCTTCCACTACCGGCGCGGCCAAAGCGGTTGGCGAAGTTCTCCCGGCGACCAAAGGTAGAATGACCGGGATGTCCTTTCGCGTGCCGACGGCCGACGTGTCCGTGGTTGACCTGACCTTCCGGGCGACAAAAGATACTTCGATCGAAGAGATCGACGCCCTGTTAAAAAAAGCTTCCAAGACCTATCTGAAGGGAATTCTTGGCGTCGCTGACGAAGAGATCGTTTCTACCGATTTTATCCATGACGATCGCTCCTCGATCTATGATTCTCTGGCGACCCTGCAGAACAACCTGAAAGGTGAAAAACGTTTCTTCAAGGTTGTTTCCTGGTACGACAACGAATGGGGCTATTCCTGCCGCGTTGTTGACCTGGTCAAAATGATCGCGGGTAAAAAGTAAGGAGCGATCATGGCCAAGAAGACGATCGAAGATATTAAGGAATTAAAAGGGAAAAAGGTCCTGGTCCGGGTTGATTTTAATGTCCCGCTTGACGAGAAGCAGTCGATAACTGACGATACCCGGATCCGGGGCGCTCTTCCGACCATTAAATATCTTGCCGACAAAGGTGGGAAGGTGATCCTGGTCTCCCACCTGGGTCGGCCCAAAAATGGGCCGGAAGATAAATTTCGGTTAGCGCCAGTTGCCCAAAAGCTGGCCAAGCTTATTGGCAAGCCTATCGTCTACGTTAAAGATTGTATCGGGCCCGAAGTTGAAGCGGCGGTCAGCGCCTTAAAAGATGGGGATATTTTACTTCTTGAAAATGTCCGTTTTTACAAAGAAGAAGAGAAGAACGACCAGGCATTCGCGAAAAAGCTTGCTTCCCTGGCCGATGTTTATGTCAACGACGCTTTTGGGACAGCCCACCGGGCCCATGCCTCGACCGAAGGGGTGACCAAATACCTTAAAGGATATGCCGGTTATTTGATGGAGAAGGAGATCAGGTTCCTGGGCCAGCTGATCACTTCTCCAGCCAAGCCTTTTGTGGCAATTCTTGGTGGAGCTAAAATATCCGGCAAGATCGATGTTATCTCCAATTTATTATCCAAGGTTGATACCTTGATCATTGGTGGGGGGATGGCCTACACCTTTTTTAAAGCGCGTGGGATAAGCGTAGGGAATTCGTTGGTAGAAGAGGATAAAGTCAGCATGGCCCGCGACATTCTAAAAAAAGCGATCGATCTGGGAGTGCCGATCATGCTCCCCATTGATCATATCGTAGCCGATAAGTACGACGCCAATGCCAATTCACAGCTGGTGACGCGGGCGGGGATACCCGACAACTGGCAGGGGATGGATATAGGTCCGGAAACCATTACCAAATTCGGGCACGCGGTAAAAAAAGCGAAGACGATCTTCTGGAACGGTCCGCTTGGCGTTTTTGAGTTCGATAAATTCGCCAACGGGACGATCTCGATCGCGAAAATGGTCGCTGACGCGACCGAAAAGAACGGCGCGGTTTCGGTTATTGGGGGCGGTGACTCGGTCGCGGCAGTTGAAAAAGCCGGCCTGGCCGATAAAATGACCCATATTTCTACCGGCGGCGGCGCGTCACTCGAATTTGTTGAGGGGAAAGTCCTCCCTGGTATCGCTTGTCTTCAAGATAAATAAGTGAGGGGCAGTAGCTCAGCTGGGAGAGCGCAGCGTTCGCAACGCTGAGGCCAGGGGTTCGATCCCCCTCTGCTCCATTTAAAAAAGAGAGGTTAACATGACGGGATTATTGGTTTTTTTGCAAATTGCGTCCGGGATTCTACTGGTTATTGCGGTCTTGTTGCACACGGCCAAAGGTGAAGGGTTGGGTGGAATCGGCGGCACCGCCCACATTTTTGGCACGCCAAAAGGGATGGAAGAGGGGCTTGACAGATTGACCTGGGGATTGGCCGGGGCGTTTATGCTTTTTTCGATTTTTTTAGCGATGTTAAAGGGGTAAAGGAGCTGGTAACATGAATGATTTGGTGAGCGCGATGGGATCAGCCTGGCAAATGGCAATACCGGTAATTATGAATTTGTTGACCGCTCTTTGCCTTTTTTTGCTGGTTTTTATCGTTGGCCGGGTCTTTTCTATCGGATTAATTGCCCTGTGCAAAGCGATCGCGCTTGACGAACTGGCCGTTAAAGTCGGTTTTAAGCAAGTCCTGCAAAAAGGCGGGATCAGGCAGACGACCTCTGAATTGCTGGCCGATGGGCTTTATTGGTCGGTAGTTTTTATCGGGACTGTTGCTGTCGCCGAATATTTTCAGCTGGCGATCGGCCCGGTGTTGACCAGGTTCATCTCTTTTGTCGGGCTGGTCTTTCTTGCCTCTATTATTTTAGGGATCGGAGTTTTGGTCGCGACCTTGATTTCCGGCATTGTTAGGGTCCTGGCGGCTAATTTTGGGATCGAAAGCGCCAGAACTATCTCAAAAGTTGTTTTTTACCTGATCGTCTTAATTGCTTTTTTAGTCGTTTTAGAGCAATTTGGCATCAGACGCGAAGCGTTCATGCCCCAGCTTGGGGTGATCATTGGTGCGGTCGGTCTGGCGGCGGCGATCGCCTTTGGACTTGGCTGCAAAGATATGGCGGCAGATTTTTTTTACGGTATATTTAAAGGGAAATAATAAATCGAGCGGGAGTAGCTCAGCTGGTAGAGCTTCTGCTTCCCAAGCAGAAGGTCGCGGGTTCGAACCCCGTCTCCCGCTTATTTAACTGACAACTAACAACACGCTCGCCCCATGGGCTCGCTACAACGAACAACTTATTAAAATAAAATGATCAGTTGTTAGTCGTAGGTCCGACGTTTGTCGGACCGTGTTGTTGGTTGGTAGTTTTCCTGGCGGCATGGCCGAGTGGTTAGGCAGCGGTCTGCAAAACCGTTTACTCCAGTTCAAATCTGGATGCCGCCTTTTAATAACTGACGACTAACAACTGACAACAAACAACTCTTATTGTATAATAAATAGGTTGCTAGTTAATGGGCGCGCTTAGCTCAGCTGGTTAGAGTACTTGCTTGACAGGCAAGGGGTCACTGGTTCGATCCCAGTAGCGCGCACCATTCTAATAAAAGAGTTTCGATAATGGATTGGTGATCACTGGTTCTCCCGACGGTCATTATTGATATGGAAGTGATGGAATCGTCGGGATCCCGATTCGGCGAAGCCGACATCGGGAGATCCCAGTAGCGCGCACCATTAAATTGCTTGACTATATGATATTTGAGTCTAAAATTATCCCCAGAGACATAAGCAATGATCATTAATGCTCGATTCATCAACAAGGTTGAAATAGCCCCATGAAGCCGGCCGAAATATTTGAAGTTGCCGGCTTTCAAATAACTCCCCCTGGGAAAGAAAAGACGTTTTCTGATATTCTTATTGAGATTGCCCCTAATATAATTGTCGGGCTGGGTGAAGAGTCAAAGATAATCATTTTTAATAAATACGCGGAAAAGCTGACCGGCTACCTGGCGGAAGAGGTCATCGGTAAAAAGTGGCTGGATATATTTTTGGCCCCGGAAACGCGGCCCGCCATTACCGCGCTTTTTAATGAGATCGTAGATAAAAATATCATTGAACATCATTATGAAAACCCGATAATCATGAAGGATGGAACGCCGCGCCTGATCGCCTGGAACAATACCGTTTTGCTTGATAAGGGAAAATTCAAAATGGTCCTGTCGGTCGGCATGGACGTGACCGAACAGCGCATGAGCGAAAACGAACTGCGTAATAAGATCCAGGAAATGGAGAAGTTCCAGAAAATATTGATGGGGCGAGAAGACCGTATTATCGAGCTGAAAAGCCAGATCAAGGAATTGAAGGGTCGTTTGGGAGAAAAATGAATCATATTTTTGTCCTGATCTCTTTTCTGGGAATGATCGTTGGTTTAGTAAGCGGCGCGGTCATTATGTCTCGGGATAACGGGGCAAGGATCAATAGGATTTTCTTTGTTTTTGCCCTTTCCGTTGGATCATATTGTTTGTTTGATATGTTGACCCTTCTTTCAAATAACGATCATATAGCGAAAATATTTAGCGAGCTATCCCTTTTCTTTTGGCTCGCTCTGATCACCGTGATTGTTCCTTTTTGCCTGGAGTTCGCAAGTCGTAAGACCAAGCTGATCAGCTTGGGTTTTTTTGTGTATTTGTATTTGCTTATGGCTGTTGTATATCTGGATTATTTGTATGACCTGATTTACCAGGCACCATATTTAACTCAATGGGGTTATATTAGCATGCCTGGGCCTTATTTTTGGGTATTGATCGTATATTCATTGTTAATGATCATTTGGGGGCTTGGATTGTTGATCTTATCAGCAAAACAATCTGCTTCACTTAGAATAAAAAAACAGGCGGGCCTTTTAATTTGGGGAATAGGGGTAAGCACTTTAATAGGCTTGGTCGACGTTATTGCTCCATTGTTCAACAGTGGACTCCCAAGTTTTACTTCTTTAGCGACGATTACATATATGATGTATTTTTCTGTCGCAATAATCCGGTATGGCGCGTTAACCCCCACACCCGCCTTATTAGCAAATGATATTTTAGATACAATGCCGGGTTTTCTGCTGTTTGTTGATCAGTTTAAAAAAATAAAACTGGTTAATAAAAGCTTTTTAGAAGAATTTCAGTATGTGAAAAAAGAAATAATCGGACAGGACTGCGGCCTTGTTTGCCTAGATAAGATTGAGCATGGCGCCTTCCATAAGGAATTGGAAGAAAAGGGGTCTGTCAGTAAGAAGAAAATTGTGCTAAATAGAAAAGATGGCAGTCTGCTCCCGGTCCGGATGGATGGGGCGGTCGTTAAGGATAGGGCGGGAGAAAAGATCGGCGAGATCTATATATTTCTTGACCTTAAAAAAGAAGAGGAGCTGCTGCAGTCGCAAAAAAAGACGATCGACGAATTGACCCGGATCAAGGGACGAATGCTTAGCCTTTTAGAGGACACGACTCAGGCCAGGGACGAAGCGAAGCGAAAATCAGAAGAATTGGCCAAGGCGGTCGATGATCTAAAAGTTGTTGACCGGCTCAAAACCCAGTTTTTATCGGTCATTTCCCATGAGCTTCGGACCCCGCTCACCCCGATCAAGGGTTTTTCTTCAATGCTCATGGCCGGACAGCTTGGCCAATTGACGGAAAAACAGGTAAAAGCGATCGAATCGATCAAAAGGGAAGGGGAGCATTTACAGCAATTGATCGATAGCATCCTTGATGTCAGCTGGATCGAACGCGGTCATAAGATGGAAATAAAAAAGGAGCCGGTAGCTTTTAGCTCCCTTATTAAGGATCTGGTCGCCAATATGGAGCCGCAGTTCATGGCGGAGGAGCTGTCGGTCGAGGTTGATCTTCAGGCCGACCTCAATACTCTGGTGGCTGATAGGTCAAGGCTGTACCGGTTATGCTCAAATATTATCGGGAACGCTATTAAATATTCACCCAGGGGAGGAAAGATCATGGTTATTGCGAGAAATACCAAGGATGGGATTGAACTGCGGGTGATCGATAATGGGATCGGCATAGAAAAGCAATATTTGGAGAAAATCTTTGATAAGTTCTTTCAAATTAATAATTCGTATGCGAGAACATCCGGAGGAGTTGGGTTGGGGCTGGCGATCTCAAAGACAATAGTCGAGGCGCATGGCGGATCGATCAGGGCGGAATCTGATGGCCTGGGTTGGGGGACGGCCATTGTGGTCAATTTGCCGGTGGGGAATTAAGCATGAAAAAAATATTGTTGATCGAGGATTATCAGCCAACGGTAGAAATGGTCACGACATTGCTGGAAATATATGGTTACTCTGTCGAGGTCGCGAGGGATGGGGTGACCGGCCTAAGCAAGGCGGAAAAGGACCGGCCTGACCTGATCCTGCTCGACATTATGCTGCCAATCATGGACGGATTTGAAGTGAGCAAGCGGTTAAAGGAAAATGAGACGACCAAAACCATTCCGGTGATCGTTGTTTCAATTAAAGCGGATCTTATTAACAAGGATGATTTCAAGGACAGGGTTGACGCGTATTTGACCAAACCATTTGAGCCGCAAAAGCTGATCGATCTGATAAAGAGCGTGTTAGGGAATTAAGCGGGTTCTTCGCCTGGGTCGGTCATGTTTTCCTTCAATTTCATGGTGGCATCCTTGCAGATCCGCGAGACCTGCGACTCGGAAAGGCCAATTTCTTTACCGATCTCCTTGAAGGTCATATCTTTGCGATAATAATTGTCAATGACCGCTTTTTCCTTGTTAGAAAGGTCTTTGATGGCATTATCAAAATGAAGCCCTTTATCAACATCATCCTGGGCAATATGCTTGCTGTTGAACGCCAGATAAACATTGGCGGCCGAGGTAATGAATTCGTACATCCCGACAACAGGGTCATTCCCCCGTTTGCGCAGATAGTCCTGCATTGACCCCTTCAGCCGGACCGAAACGTAGGTCCAGAGCTCCCCTTTGCGCGGGTCCCAGGTTTTGATGCAATCCAGAAAAGCGATCTTTGCCTCCTGTTCCAGGTCGTCGGCTTCTGTTTTGGCGATATGCCTGGGGAGGGTAGAGACGTACCAGCGGACCAGCACCTTGATCTTTTCGCTGTACTTTTCCAGCGTTTCATCGCTATGTTTTAAGAATTGTTCGCGAAGGACGGCAATTATTCTATCTTCGATCTCATTTCTGCTGATCATCTGAATTTTTTGACAACTTCCTTGATATATTGTTCTTCGCGGGCGGCCGACTTTTCCTCCCGTCCTTCCCTGGCAAAACGCTTGGCGGTGTTTTTTAGGAATTCCCAGGAGGCTCGCAAAATTGGCGGCAAACCAGCTGGCGGGGTACTGGGAGCAGCTCTGCCAGCTTTGCCTGTTTTGCCGGCTTCGACTCTTTTGATCGACATGTCGTCTATTTTAGCAAATGAATGGGGAAAAGTAAACTATCGGGTCATTCGACCGAGATCATTCCGATCGACTGGACCTTGACCTGCGGGACGATCTCGTTATAAGAGAGGACCGCGATGTCCGGAAAGCTTCTTTCGATAAAGCGTTTGAAGTGAGGGCGCAACCGGGGCGAACAAAGAATGACCGGTTTTAGTTTGAGTCGCTTGAAGTTGTTGATATGCCCGGAGATCTGGACCAGGATCTTTTCGCCGACGTTTGGATCGACCGCCAGGAAGGAGCCGTATTCCGACTGGTGGATGGCCCCAACCAGCGTTTCTTCCAGACCTGGATCGATCGTGACTACGGTAATGATATTGTCTTTATCGGTATAAGCTTCACAGATCTGCCGCGCGAGCGATTGCCGGACATATTCGGTCAGGATGTTGATGTCCCGGGAAAGGTGGGCGTAGTCGGCCAGCCGTTCCAGGATCGTTGACAGGTCGCGGATCGAGACCCGTTCCCTGACCAGGAGCTGCAAGACCTTGTGGACCTGACCTAAGGAAAGCAGATCAGGGATAAGTTCGCGAACGATGGCGGCATTGGTGTTTTTTACAAGTTCGATCAGTGACTGGACGTTCTGGCGGGTCATGATCTCGTCGGCATATCGCTTGATGACCTCGGAAAAGTGATCGGAGATCACATCAACCGGCGGTTTGGCGACCAGCCCGATCTTTTGGATCTCTGGCAGATTTTCGTCCGGCACCCAGGTTACCAGGTCGTTGTTGAGCGGATCGCGGGACTCTGTTCCGGTCAGTTTGTTGGCTTTGATCTGGGCGAGAGGCATATCGACCCGATGATTGCCTAAAAAGGCTTCGCCCATCGAAACCTTGGTCCCCCGGATCTCTACGACATATTGGTTGGGTGGAAGGCTAAGATCGTCCATGACCCTGACTCCGGGAATAACAAACCCAAGTTCCTGGCCAATGTTGTAGCGGATCAGGGTGATCCTTTCCAGCAGGGGTCCGCGTTGGGTCGGATCGATCAGCGGGATCAGGTTGCGGCCGGTCTTGAGCGACAGAGGATCAAGGCCGAGCGTTCCCAGAATGCTTTCCGGCTTCTTTAGGACATCTTTGGCCGAGACCTCTTCGGTGACGACTTTAGCTTCGTCTTTGGCGCTCTGTTTTTGCATCAGGATCAGGGCAAAAACACCGGAAGCGAGCGCCATGGTCATGAAAGGAATGGTCGGCATGCCCGGGATAATGGCAAATAAACCGAGGATGATCGTGACAAAGGCCAGGGCGCGGGGTTGGCCAAATAATTGTGCTGAAACGTCATTCCCCAGGCTTGTTTCAGAGGCCGATTTTGTGATGATCAGGCCGGTGGCGATTGAGATCAGCAAGGCGCTGACCTGGATGACCAGACCGGCGCCGATAGTAAGCAGTGCGTAAGTCGACAAAGCGTCCATAGGGGCCATACCCAGCGTAAGCCAGCCAACCAGTACCCCCCCTAAAATATTGACCAGAACAATAATAATGCCGGCGATCGAATCGCCGCGAACAAATTTGTTGGAACCATCCATGCTGCCAAAGAAGGTCGCTTCGCGTTCGATCTTACGGCGGCGGTTGCGTGCCTCGGTCGCGTCGATCAGGCCGGCGTTAAGGTCGGCGTCGATCGACATTTGTTTGCCGGGCATGGCATCAAGGGTAAAACGGGCGGCGACTTCAGCGACTCTTTCAGACCCTTTGGTAATGACCACGAACTGAACAATGGTAATGATCCCAAAGATGATTACCCCGACGATATAATTGCCGCCGACGACAAAATTGCCGAAGGCTTGTACCACCTGGCCGGCGTAAGCCTGGGTCAGGATCAGCCTGGTCGCGGCAATGTTTAACCCCAGGCGAAAAACGGTAATGATCAGCAGAAGCGAAGGGAACGAGGCCAATTCAAGCGGTTCTTTCAGGTACATGGCGACAAGCAGCAAGGTTAGGGCCATGGCAATGCTAAAAGTGAACAACATATCGACCACAAAGGTCGGCAGGGGGAGGAGCATCAAAGCCAGGGTTATGACAATTGATCCCGCCAAGAGGAAATCGTTTATTGAAAAGAGGCTTCGAAGATCTTTTATTCCAATGCCTGGCGCTGCCATAATTCTGCTTGATTATATACCTATCGGGGAGAGAGGGCAAGAGAAGCCTTCCGTCGTTCTTTCCTCTCTTTTCTGATCTTGTAGACGTATGCTAAGACCTCGGCGACCGCCTGGTATAGGTCGGCCGGGACCTCTTGGTTGACCTTGACCGTTTTATACAGAGACCTGGCTAATTCGACGTTCTCAACTATCGTGATCTCGTGCGCTTCGGCCAGATTACGGATCGCTTCGGCGTTCTTTCTTTCTCCTTTGGCCAGGACGACCGGTGCTTTCATCCTGGCGGTATCATATTTGAGCGCGACCGCGATATGGGTCGGGTTGGTGACTACCACATCGGCCTGAGGGACCGAGCCCATCATCCGCTGGTGGGCCGCCTGCCGCTGGAGATCGCGGATCCTCTGCTTGACCTGGGGATCTCCCTCCAGGCGCTTATATTCTTCTTTGATCTCCTGCTTGGTCATCTTTAAATTGCGCATATATTCCCAGCGGCGGTAAAAATAATCAAATAAAGCGATGATAATGTAGAACATCCCGACGCGGATCGCTATCCGGTAAGCGATGGTCCCTCCAAGGGTCAGCGCCTGCCAGGGATGGGTTTCCATCAGGACTATAATATAAGGGAAATCGTCCTTCATGGCTGACCAGGCGATATAAAAAACGACGACGATCTTTAAGATCGATTTTATCAGTTCGACGATCCCCTGCATGCCGAACATTTTCTTGAACCCTTCAAGCGGGTTTAATTTTTCCAGTTTTGGGGTCAACGCTTCACCGGAAAAGACAAAGCCGGTCTGGGCCGCCTCCGCCAGGAAAGAACCGATAAAAGTTATACCAAAGATGGGGCCAAGTACAAAAAGGACCGCTCGTAAACCGAGCAGCAGCACATATCCGGCAAAACCCATATTGAATTCTTTGGCTTCGGGGATCAGTTGCAGGATTGCCTGGGTGACTTCGGCCAGGTTCTTAAACATGAATTCTCCCAGCCAGCGCAGGACATAGTATGAAAGAAGCAACAGAACGGCGGTAGTTACTTCCCGGCTTTTCGCGACCTGCCCCTTTTCCCTCGCCTCTCTAAGGCGATGAGGAGTTGGTTCTTCTGTTTTATCTCCGCCTTCACCCATAATTGCCTCACTTTATAAATTGCAGGAATTTGATCAGTTCAAAGCCAATGACTTCGATAAGCTTTGAGATATATCTTACCAGGAAGGGGGCGACGAGGGAAATGCCAAAAAGGCCAACGACCGGTTTGAGCTGGAAACCAAGCTGGAAAACGTTGACTTGCGGGGCGACCCGGGAAACGATCCCAAAAGCAAAATCGGTCAGAAAGATCATTAGGATGATCGGCGAGGCCAGCTTGACCGCCGAGAGCCACAAGGCGCTCCCCAGAGAGATCATTTGCATCATCAGGTCAGGACTGGCAAAATTAGGGACTTTACCGGCTGGAATGACCGTAAAACTTTGATTTAAGGCCGACAAGATCATATGGTGGCCGTCAAAGATCAAAAAAACGGTCAAAGCGAGCATAAAGGTCGTGCGGCCGATAACCGAGATCTGGGCGCCAAAAACAGGGTCAAGAGCCGACGCGACCGAAAGTCCCATTTGGGTGTCCATTAACTCGCCGGCCGCCTGGATCGCCAGGAAAAGAATATTACAAATAAATCCAATGGTGTAACCAATGCCGATCTCCAGGATCAGGGCCAAAATAAAACCCAGGAGCGAAGTCGGGAGCGACTGGTTAAGCGGGATAACGTAAAGCAATACAAACGAGGCCCAGATGACCAGCGCGGTCTTGCCAAAGGCTGGAAAGCTCCTGGCGCTTAAGACCGGGGCCTGGATAAAGATACCGGTGATCCTGGCCATGACCAGAAAAAAGACCATGATTACGTCGAGAGGAATGATCATTGGACCATGTTAGGGATAGAGCTCCAAAGGGTGATCGTAAAATCGGTCAACATTGAGACTATCCAGGGGGAGGTAAAGACGATCATTAAAAGGACCGCGATGACTTTTGGGACAAAGGTCAAGGTTTGTTCCTGGATCTGGGTCACCGCCTGGAAAAGACTGATCGTAAAGCCGACCAGCAGACCTACTCCGATCGCCGGCAGCGAGACCAGCAGGCAAACAATGACCCCCTGATATAAGATTTGAGTGACCAGATCTTGATTCATGGCTACCTAAAGCTCAGCAACAACCCGCGGACGATCAAGCCCCACCCGTCGACCAGGACGAACAATAAGATCTTGAAAGGGAGGGAGATCATGACCGGAGAGAGCATGAACATACCAAGCGAAAGCAGGATGTTGGAGACAACCAGATCAATGATAATAAAAGGGATAAAGAGCAGAAAACCGATCTGAAAAGCGGTCTTTAGTTCCGAGATCATAAAAGCGGGTATTAGAACATAACTGGGGATCTGGTCCGGGGTCTTGGGGATCGGGATCTTGGCGAATTGTACAAATAGGGCCAGGTCTTTTTCCCTGGTTTGACGGAGCATAAATTGATTGATCGGCTTCATGCCAAGATCGACCGCTTTTTCCATAGAGATCTTTCCCTCATTATAAGGGGTAAAGGCTTTGGTATTGACCTCCTGCCAGACTGGGGACATTACAAAAACGGTCATAAAAAGGGCCAGGGAAATAACGACCGTATTGGGAGGGACCTGCTGGGTGCCTATCGCGGTCCGAAGCAGGGAGAAGACAATGATTATCCGCAGGAAAGCGGTGACCGAGATCAGGAAAAAAGGGACCAGCGAGATGAGCGATAGGGCAATGATCATTTGAATGCTGTTGCTGAACTGAGGCGCCGCCATGATCTGCCGGAGATCAAGGTTAACGGCTGGCCTGGCCTGCGCGAGGGCGGGTAGGGCCAGAATAAAGACCAGCGGCAGCAAGGAACCAAAACGCCAGGATAGTTTCATTTAAGTCGCTGGTGCTCCTTCAACCTCGTCGATCTTGGCGATCTGTTTATTGCTAATGACCACCAGCCACGATCTTTTTCCGGCTTTCAGAACATAGGCGGAGACTTGCGGCTCCAAAACGATCCGATCCAGGACCTGGATCATCTTTCCGGGGGCGCTTATTTTAAAGCGGGGAAGGACAAACCGGGCGGCGACAAAAATTATGGCAAGAACAATTCCCAGCGATAAAAATACCTGGATGACGTAGCCAATAGTGATGATCGGCGAACTATGCATGACCAGCGGTTCCGCGGTCATTTCATCACCACGTTGGTGATCCTCAAGCCGTAGCAATCGTCAACGGCGACCACTTCTCCCTGGGCGACCAGCTGGCCGCCAACCTTGAGGTCGAGGGGCTCGCCTGCCAGGCGGTTGAGCTCAATGATCGACCCTTCCGAAAGTTCTAAGATCTCTTTAAGGGAAAGTTCCGCGTTGCCAAGTTCAACAGTAACGCCGATCGGGATATCGCCCATGACCCGTGATTCAAAGCGTTCCCCCTTGTTCTCGGCCAGTTCCTGGAATTTAACGTTCTTTAAGTCCATTTCATTCCCCCCTGTTTATATTATCATCAAATTCGCTGCCTTGACTACCGGTTTCTTCAAGTTCATCTTCGGCAAACGAGTCTTTCAGGTCTTCATCGGTCAGACTGAATTCATCTTCTGTGCCAATCGTTTCCTGGACCGGCTCTTCCGCATAATGTTCGACCGGGGTTGTTTCTTCGGTTTGCGCTGTTTCTTCCGGCCGCTCCATAGTTTCAACTTCATTGGCCGGTTCTTGCTCTTCCTCGCTGTCTATAGCCAATGGAGGCATGATCACAACCTCGTCTTCTTCAAAACCGACCAGGCGGATCGCTTTTTTAGCCTTCAAATTGCCGGCCTGGGCAAGCAGGCGTAGATGCTGGCCCAGTTTTACGATGATCGCTGATTTGATGCTGGTGTCTAGAGCAATAACATCTCCAGGTTCCAGTGAATCAAGATCGGTGGGGGAGAGAGTTGTTTCTCCCAGTGTTGCCGAGATCGGGATACTGATCTTTCGCAAAATCGCGTTTGGAAGCCGGTCGATATTCAGCTCTTTTTGGAATTCACGGCTTTCAAAAAGCTTGATCAGGGTCTTGGCGGTCGCGGCCTGGTAGCCAAAAACTATCCGGCCGGTCGGATTATCATTAAAAGAAACATCGGCCGAGAAGGAGATGAATGTTGAAGTCGGATTTACCGCCGGATCAAGGATAATGTCCGGTGAGCTTAACAAGGAAAGTTCGGGAGTGTTGAACACCTGGCCGAACTCTCTGGCAAATAGTGGCAGATAATTGGCCAGAGCGATCTTCAGGACCTCGCCTTCCGCTTCGGTCAATCCGCGCCCCAATGGTTCAAGGTCGCGGCTTCCCATTGAGTGGTTAACGATCGAGTTGGCCACTCCCAGATCGATAATTGCCTGGATATTTTCATGGATCCCCGGAATGTTCAGCGTCAGCTGGGCGACATGGCCGGATAGGGTGCGTAAAAAGTTCAAATAAGTGGTCTGCTCCGCCCAGCAGGAGTAGAATTCGATCCCGATCCCCAATTCACGGCGGAGCTTGAGGAACATGGCTTCCATAAAATGGTAATGGATCTTAAGAAAAAGATTTAATTCATGCTTGGCAAGCCGGTCAAAGCCAAACAGACCGGATTTTACTTTTTTACCCAGGGTTTTAGCCGGACGGTACGTCGTCCAATCGCCGATCGCCGGCGGCAGTTTGATCGAGATCTTTTGCGAACTTATTTCGGTCTTAGCTCTGTCAGCCATTTACTCCTTATCCTAACTTCTGGATAAAACTGTTAATTACGTCAGAGGCCATTTTGACCATGTTCAGGTTGCCGCTCATTGCCCGCTGGATCTCCAGGGTATCGATGGTTTCAGCCAGATAAAAAACGTTTGACTGCTCGACTTGCTTTGGCAGAACGGAGCCAACCGCGCCGCCAGGACCGGTTGCGGTGGCCGGATCACCGGAGGCCAGGGTCTGCTCAAAAGAGGTCCCCTGTGCCTGGGCCAATCCGCCGGGATTGGCGAAATAGGTCAGGGCGATCTGGTAGCCGGTGCTAACCCCCTGATAATATAGAACGCCGTCTTCTTTCCACTCGTAATCATCAACATTGCCGCTTGGGAGGCCGGAGATCGGGACAACTTTTCCGCTGGCATCAAGCCCGTAAACCTGCATACCGTTAGAGGTAAGGTTTCGATTGTCGTCGAACTTAAAGTCGCCGGACCGGGTGTAGAGCATTCGATTCCCGCCGTCCGGAGAAACAATGAACATCCCGTTGCTGCTTCCTATGCCGAGCGATATATTGGTCCCTTCAGTCATTTCTCCCTTGGAAAAATCAACGGTGATCCCGCTAAGCGTGACCCCCTGGCCAAGCTGTTTTGGATTGGTCCCGCCGGTATCCCCATCAGCCGCCGTTCCGCGATTTAACACCTGTTCAAAAACAGACTGGAATGAAGTAGTAAGATTTTTATAGCCCGGGACCTGCATGTTGGCGATGTTGAGAGAGTGGATCCTAAGCGCTTCATTATAGGAGCCGATCGCTCCCTTAGCAGAAGTGATAATATCAAACATTCCGCCCATGTTGTTCTACCTCCTTGATTTCAATCCGGTCAAATTCGATGTGCGCCTTTTTTAAGGCGGCTTCAAGGTCGTCCCGGCTTTCATCGATCAGTCGTTTGGTTTCCGCCTGGGCCATGATCTGGACCGAAAGCACCCCTTGATGATAGGAGAGGGTAAGAAGAATGTTCCCCAGCTCAGGCGGTTTGAGGGTCAGTGACAGTTCGGTTTTCCCTTTGGTTTTAACAACGGCAAGCTGGTCGGCGATCTGGTCGACCAGCGATTGAAGGTCAAAGTTCGGCTGAAGCTTTCCCGCCAGAAAAGCCTGGTAAAATTGCTGGCTGGCTTCAAGATTGGGGACCAGCCAGTCTGTTTTTGTCAGCAACTCCTGCAGGGAATTGATTGTTTGCTGGCGGGGAGTTTGGGTCGGGTCGATAAATTCCCCCCTCAGAGGTTGATTTGCTGGCGATGATTGAAAGGATCCGTTAGTTGAGCGATAAGAAGAAGCTGTTTCCTCGGTCCTGGAAGAACGATCTAAAAGATGTTCGTTTCCCATGAAATTTGTTTCACCGGCCGGCAGATAGCCGAACATATTGGGGATCTGGGCAAATGGGGAATAGAGAAGCCCGAGCCGGTCTTTTTCTTTCTTGAGTTTTTCTTCAAAAGTATTATCGCTGCTTGGCTGGTTAGTTGAGGGGGTATTTAGCGTCGCGGTTTCTGCGCCGTCTATTTGAGATAATTGGATAGTCATCGCTCCTCCCCAAACATTTGTCGTAATCATAAGCAAAAAGCTTGCGTAAGTCAACATAAGAAAATGCCTGGGAAGGGAGTCGAACCCTTAAGTCTTTCGACATACGCACCTCAAGCGTACGTGTATGCCAATTCCACCACCCAGGCACCATCAGTTCAGGGCTTCCACGACATCTTCCATCTTCATGCCGCGCGAACCCTTGATTAAAATTATATCACGCGGCTTGATTAATTTCTTTAGCATTTTTATTAGCTTAGTCTTATCATTATAATGATTGGCAGATTTGGGCCAATAGTCGCCAAACGTAAAAATGTGGTCAACTTTTTGTTTTCGTGCCAGAGCAAGCGCCTGACGATGCGCCGTGTTTGTCCGGCGCCCAAGTTCGAGCATGCTTCCCAGCACGGCGATCTTGCGGCCGGACATGCCGCCGATCGTCTTGAGCGCCGCCGCCATTGACTGAGGATTGGCGTTATAGGTGTCGTCAATTATTTTGGTCCGGTCCGGGTAATTGAAAACGTGCATCCGGCGGCTCGAAAGAGGAACGGTAGAAAGTCCTTTGACGATCGACGAGCGTTTGATCTTCAGGATCCTGGCGGCGGCGATCGCCGCCAGGGCATTGTAAATGTTGTGCTCGCCCGGTACGGGGAGATCGATCCCCAGGAGCTCTTTTGTCCCGACATCTGATCTTTCCAGGACGCCGAATGTGATGACCTTTGCTCCGCTCGTTCGCGCTCGTTCTTTTAAATGCTCAAAGTATTCGTCGTCCTGGTTGATGACGGCGTAATCGGTCCGCCGCAGAAAGTCAAAGATCTCCGCTTTTGCTCTGGCGATGTTCTTTTTGGTCTTGAGATGGGCCAGGTGCGATTCGCCAATGTTGGTGACGATCGCGATCTTTGGCCTGACCATCTCTGCCAGTTCCCGGATCTCGCCAAAACCCCGCATCCCCATTTCAATGACCGCGACCTGGTGTTTATTGGTCAGGTTCAAAAGGGTGAGGGGGACCCCGATCTCATTGTTGAAATTCCCTTCGTTCTTGAGGACCTGCTTTTCCTGGGCCAGGATCGAGGCGAGCATGTCTTTAGTCGTTGTTTTACCGGATGAACCGGTTACGCCGACGAACGGGATCTTGAATTTGTCGCGGTGATAGGTGGCCAGGATTTGCAGCGCCTTTAAGCCGTTGTTGACAAAGAGGGCGGACGCTCCGCGTTTTAGGGCTTCCGGAATAAATTTATAGCCGTCATATTTTACCCCTTTGATGGGGATAAAAAGCTGGCCCGGACCTGTCTTTCGAGAATCAGTGGATATGGAGGTGAAGCCGCGCGCGACCGGACCTTCGATCCGCGAGTCGGGAACGAGCTTAATGATCTCTTCGATCGTGAACATAGGTCAATAGTAGCCCACGCCCCAAACAGGGTCAAGCTACTTCTTGACGTCGGCAGAATCGTAGAACTGTTTGTTGGTCTTAAATTCCTTCAGCCTTTCGATCAGCTGCTCGGTAGCTTCAACGGTCTCGTAGCTGTCCATAACCTTGCGCAGGAGCCACATTTTCTTAAGGTCTTTTTCTTCCATCAAGAGCTCTTCGCGGCGGGTTCCCGAGAGCCGGACGTCAATTGCCGGGAAAATTCTTCGTTCAGCGAGCTTTCTGTTGAGGTGGAGCTCCATGTTGCCGGTCCCCTTAAATTCTTCGTAAATGATATCGTCCATTCTGGAGCCGGTATCAACCAGGGCAGTGGCGATGATCGTCAGAGAGCCTCCTTCTTCAATATTGCGGGCGGCGCCGAAAAATCGCTTTGGCCTGTGGAGGCAGGTCGGATCAAGGCCGCCGGAAAGGGTGCGGCCCGATGGCGGGGTGACCAGGTTATAGGCGCGGGCTAAACGGGTGATCGAATCCAGCAGGATCACCACATTTTTCCCTTCTTCAACCTGACGTTTGCATGATTCCAGCAGAAGCTCGGCGATCCGGATGTGATCCTCCGGCGGTTCGTCAAAGGTTGAAGCGACAACTTCTCCTTTGACCGAGCGCTGCATGTCGGTTACTTCTTCCGGCCGCTCGTCGACCAGCAAGACCTTGATCAAGGCTTCCGGAAAATTCGCGGTAATACTGTTGGCGATGTTTTTCAGCACGGTTGTTTTACCAGCCTTGGGGGGAGAAACGATTAGCGCGCGTTGTCCCATGCCAATTGGGGCGATCATGTCGATCAGGCGGGAAGTGATCGAAGCGTCGGGATGCTCCAGGGTGAAACGCTCGTTCGGGAAGATCGGGGTGAGGTGTTCGAACGGGACCCGGTCGCGGGCCGTTTCCGGGTTAACCCCGTTGATCGCTTCGATCTTCAGCAGGCTGTAATATTTTTCCCCTTCCTTGGGAGGCCGGACCTGACCGGTGACGTAATCGCCGTTCATCATGTCAAAACGGCGAATCTGGGTCTGGGAAACGTAGACATCTTCTCGGCTGGGGAGGTAGCCTCCGGTTCGCAGGAAGCCATAGTTCTCCGGCAGGATCTCCAGGACTCCCTTAGCGAACATAAACCCGTTCTTTTGGGTTTGCGCTTCTAGAATTTTGAAAACCAGATCGTGTTTTTTTAATTGGCGGTAATTTGGGAGATCAAGTCCTTTGGCAATTTCGTAAAGCTGGGGCAGGGTCTTACCTTCTAATTCAACAATATCCATTATTATCCTCCTTGAGATATATTGTGGTGCTGGTTTGTTTATTGAGAAATTGGAAATACATAGAAAAATTGTTAGGACTCAAAAAAGAAGAGGCCTCTCAACAAAACTTATTATACAATACTCCTTTTGTTTTGTCAATAAAAAATTGGAATGCCCAGGAGAGGATTTGAACCTCCACGAGTGTGACCTCGCCAGCACCTGAAGCTGGTGCGTCTGCCAGTTCCGCCACCTGGTCATAACCAATTTTTATTTATAAAATGCCGCTGGTCGGAATCGAACCGACACGGGGGTTAACCCCACCTGATTTTGAGTCAGGCGCGTCTGCCAGTTCCACCACAGCGGCACAAATCAGTCGTTAAAGATCCCCATTTTACGGTATTTATTGTAACGATCCGCGATCAGTTCCCTCGCGGAGAGGGAAAGCAGTGGATTCAGGTTCTTTATTATAGCAGATTTCAGATTTTTTGCGGCAAGCTTTGGGTCCTGGTGGGCGCCGCCGGGGGGTTCCTTGATGATCTCGTCAATTATACCAAGCTCGATCATATCCTTGGAAGTGATTTTCATGGCGATCGCCGCTTCGTTGGCCCGTTTGGCATCGCGGAAAAGGATCGAGGCGCACCCTTCCGGGCTGATGACCGAGTAGATGGCGAACTCCAGCATCAGGACCCGGTTCCCCATGGCGATCCCCAGAGCTCCACCCGAACCCCCTTCACCGGTAATGACCGCGACAAACGGGACGTTCAGCTCGGTCATTTCCCGCAGGTTTTTTGCGATCGCTTCCGCCTGGCCCCGCTCTTCGGCGCCTACGCCGGGATAAGCGCCTGGAGTGTCGATAAGAGAAATGACCGGTTTATTGTAACGCTCAGCCAGTCTCATGAGACGCAAGGCTTTTCGATACCCTTCAGGATGAGCGGTGCCAAAATTACGGGCAATGTTTTCTTTGGTCGAGTGCCCTTTTTGGTGGCCCATAACGACTACGGAGCGGCCGTCCAGGGTCGCTATCCCGCCTACGATCGCCGGGTCGTCGCCAAAATTACGGTCGCCGTGCAGTTCGATAAAATCATCAAAGATGCTTCCAAAGTAGTCAAGCGCGGTTGGCCGCTGGATAAAGCGGGCAACCTGGACGATCTGGCTGGGGTTTAGGTTGGCAAAGATCTGCTGGCGGACCGTGTCGATCCGTTTTTCCATCAGTTTGACCTCTTCAGTCATGTCAAATTTACCAGATTCGCTCATTGCTTTGAGCTTTTCCAGTTTATCGTAGAGCTCGATCAGCGGTTTTTCAAATTCCAGGATCTGACGGTTAACTTTTTTTTCTGCCATATTTAATTCTTGAAAAACTTTAACAGTTTAGTCAAGGTCTCCTTAAGCGCTCTTCGGTCGGCAACAATATCAAGCATGCCGTGGGCGAGCAGGTATTCGGACCGCTGGAAGCCTGGCGGCAATTTCTGCCTGATGGTTTGCTCAATGACCCGTGGGCCGGCAAAACAGATCAGGGCGTTTGGCTCGGCAATGTTGACATCTCCCAGCATCGCGAAACTGGCGGAGACCCCGCCGGTTGTGGGGTCGGTCAAAACAGAAATATAGGGGAGCCCGGTTTCGCGGAGGCGGCCCAGGACCGCGGAAGTTTTGGCCATTTGCATGAGCGACATGATGCTTTCCTGCATCCTGGCTCCGCCCGAAGTTGAAAAAATGATCACCGGAGATTTTTTTTCGATCGCTTCTTCGACCAGCCGGGCGATCTTTTCGCCGACCACGGAGCCCATGCTTCCACCCATGAAAGAAAAATCCATTATTCCGAGAGCAACGTTGTAGCCGCTGATCTTGGCGTGGCCGGTAACGATCGCGTCCTTGAGCCCTGATTTAAGGATAGAATCTTCGATCCTTGAGGTATAAGACTTTGAATCGGTAAAATTCAAAAAGTTTTTAGAGGTCAGGGAAGGGTTGATCTCATCAAAAGAATCGGTCAACTGGCGAACGCGCTCGGTTGAGGTTAATTTGAAATGATACCGGCACTTGGGGCAAACTTTTAAGTTCTCTTCCAAGTCCTTGGTGTAGATCGCCTGGCCGCATTTAAAGCATTTTACCCAAACATTTCCTGGGATATCTAATCTTTCGCGGGCGATCTCTTTTTGTTGTTGTTTTCGGTTAAACCAGTCGTGGATGCTCAAAGTGCTTGCCATGTTAGCGTATTTTATGGTATATTGTCAACCAGGGACCAGAGGGATGACCAAATCACACGGAGGGTATAATGGCAGAAGCAGTTAAGAAAAAGAAAAATATTTTACGACGCGGGGTCAAGAACATTCGCAAGGCGAAGATCAGGACAGCCCGCAATTTGATCGAGAAGAAAAAACTGAAACTGGCCATAAAAAGCGCGCGAACCGCGATCGTTAAAAAAACAGCTGAAATGGGTAATTTAGTTCAGACAGCGGTTTCGATAATTGATAAAGCGGCCGAACGGAAGCTTATCTACCGGACGAAAGCGGCCCGGATGAAGTCCCGTTTGATGCTTGCTCTAAACAAAGCAAAATAGTGCGGCTCAAAGCCTTTGCCAAGGTTAATTTAACCCTCAAGATCCTGGCCAGGCGGCCCGATGGTTACCACGACCTTGAATCAATAATGCAGTCGGTTTCTTTATGTGACTACATCTCATTAGCACCTCTTTCTTCCGGGATCAGACTTACTACCAACAACCAGCAACTTTCAGCTGACAAGACTAATTTGGCTTATAAAGCGGCGGAGCTGTTTTTTTCTGAATCGGCGAAAAAGGGCTTTGAAGGGGAAGGGGTTGCCGTTAAATTAGAGAAGAATATCCCTTTAGCGGCCGGGCTGGCAGGCGGATCCGCGGATGCGGCGGCGGTTCTTTATGGTTTAAATAAACTGGCTAATAAACCATTTACTGAAATTGAGCTCAGCGAGCTTGGGGCTCGATTGGGTTCTGATGTTCCTTTTTGCCTGAAAGGGGGCTGCTGTTTGGCGACAGGCCGCGGAGACAGGTTGTCTGCCAGGCCGATCGAAAAGAATAGTTATATATTGGTTGTTCCTCAAGTTGAAGTTTCAACTCCCTGGGCTTACCAGGAATTTGACCGGATAGCGGCTAGCGAACCACTGCTGATTGATGGACATCGCAACGATCTTCAGCCTGTGGTGGTCAGGCAGTATCCGGTCATTCAGGAAGTTATCAGCAAATTGATCGAATCCGGCTGTGAATGGGCCCAAATGTCCGGGAGCGGGCCGAGCGTTTTTGGCCTGGTCCGCGAGCCCAACCTTGGCCGGCTGACCGCCACTAAAATACGACACGCCTACCCCCGAACTTTTTTCGTCGAAACGGTCGAGGCCGGGGTAGAGAACGAACCCCATGCCAAACTTTAATGGCCGGCACGATCCGGGTAACAGCTGGGCCAGCCGGTTCCAGACTCATATTTTGTGCCGGCCTGGACAAGATCTTTTCCATTCAGCAGCAGTCTTGACGATCTTGCTCAAATTGGGGTCAAATATTTCCATTTTTCCGGGCAGCTTCATTTTGGTGTTTTATCATAATTAATAGTGACAGGTAGCTAAAAAACATATTCTGGTTTATAATCTGGCTCTGGAGGGGATTATTATGAAGAAATATTTTGTTGTTTTTATTATGTTGGTGATGGTCGCAAGCGCCGGGTTTGCCGTTGCCAAGCCTGGGCCATCGGACGAAAAAGCGAGAATTAAAGCCTGGGGGCCTTTGGCAAGCAAGCTCAAGGTCAAACTGACAAAGGCAGAAAAGCAAAAGATCAAGCAGGAGCGAAAGGCGAAGAGGGAGGCTCTTAAAAAGAAAAAAGCTGACAATGAAGCCAGGGTTTCCGAAGGGGCCCAAAAAATGGAGGCAAGGAAAAAAGAGCGCAAAGCCAAAGCGGACGTTAACGCGCTGAAGAGAAAGAGCCTGAATGAGACGGGGAAAAAAGCCAAGAAAAAAGCAAGTGGCGAAAAAAAACCTTTTTAACCGATACGTTCTGATAGCCGCGTTTTTGCTGGTTTCTTTGTCAGCGGCCGGCGCCAGGTCGCTTTATTGGGACCAAATTGCCGTTGACCTCACCATAAACCGCGACTCAACCGTTGATATTGTTGAAACCCAGACTTATGTTTTTACCGGAGCTTATAATGGCGGCTATCGGGACATCAAGCTCAAGGGGTTTGATGCGCTTTCTGATATTGAACTTTATGAGGATGATATAAAGTACCAAGAAGGAAGCCTTGATAAATACCATTACACAGTCAGCAATGAGAATGGTGCCCGTCGGATCAAGTGGCGTTCGCGAGATATTACCGAGCCGGAATATGACCAAACCCCGAAAACCTTTACCATTAAATATAAGGTTAAAGGGTTGATCGACCATCAGAAGAACTTTGACGAGCTCTATTGGAAGGCGATCTTTGAAGAACGGGATGGCGAGGTTAGAAAAGCCAGGGTTTTTGTTCGTTTTCCCGCTCCAGTGGGACCGACCAACCTGAAGGGAATGCTTTATACCGGTGTTTCCGGGGGGACCTGGCAGATCATCGACCCGCGAACGATAGTTTTTCGCGGAGAGAACCTTCCGCCCGGCGAAAAGTTCGAGATCAAAGTTGATTTTCCGCCAGGGATCGTCGCCAAGGTTTTTTCCCTGAAAAAAATGTTCAAGACCCGGGTTTCCCCATATCTTCCGTGGGCGGTTGCCGGTTTGGCCTTTTTCTGGATGATGGCGCTTTATATCAGGCTCGGCCGCGATTACGAAGTTAAAGGAGCGGAAAAAGTCCTGTCCAAACCGCCAAGCGACCTGTCGCCCGCTCTGGCGGGAACAATTATTGACGAAGAGGCGGGGATGAAAGAGATCATTGCCACGATCCTTGACCTATCCAGGCGCGGTTTTATCGAGATCACCGAAATTGTCAACAAGGCCTGGATCTTCACCATCCGTGATTTTGAATACCAGCTTAAGGCGGCGCCGGTTGGATTAAGCGATTATGAAGATAAGATCATCCAGGGAGTATTTGGCCTTCCCAGGGTCGGGGATAAAGTAAAACTTTCCTCACTGCGCGAAAAGTTCTATACGAACGTTGAGGGGATCATTGACCTGATCTTCAAACAAACGGTCCGTCGCGGTTACTTTGAGATGGATCCGCGCGCCGTAAAGACCAGGTACTACTTTATCGCGCTTGGGGTCTTTATCCTTGGGATGGTCATCTCCGCTTTGGGGGATATTGAAGTGGCGTTCATAAACGTGATGGTAGCGGCTTTCTTTTTTCTGCCAGGGCTTTTCTTTGTTCAGGCGGTTAAAGGGAGACAGCTGGCTCAGCTTGTATTATTGCTGCCGTTTTTTATCGCGGCTTTAGTGCTGCTCGGCCCGTTCACTCAGCTGTTTAATAATTCCACCTCGATCTTGCTGGTGCCTCTTGGGCAGGGACTTTTGTTTTCCGGGATCATTGTCGCGCTGTTTGCCCCGCTAATGCCCAGGAAAACGCTGGCCGGCTCTAAAGCGAAAGAAGAATGGCTCGCTTTTCGCAATTATTTAAAAAAAGTGAAAGGTGATCCCAAGAGCTTTGAGCAATATCTTCCTTACGCGGTCGCTTTTGGCGTAGAGACGGCCTGGATAAATAATCTGGCCGACCAGTCGCTGGCGGCTCCGCCTTGGTATCATTCAACTTTTACTGACGGCAGCGGTCAGACTTTCCACGCCAGTTCAATCGGAGGTTTTGGTGGCGGAAAAAGCGGTGGTGGCGGTGCGGGCCGGAGCTTTTCGGTGGGGGAGATGTCAGGGAGTTTTCATGGGATGGTAACGGAGATGTCCTCATCTCTAAGCAGCAGCCCCTCGTCAAGCGGCGGCGGGAGCGGAGGAGGAGGCGGTGGAGGCGGGGGAGGTGGTGGAGGTGGCTGGTAGGGTAAAGTAGAATCGGGAACCCTGGCCAACGGTGCTTTCAACTCCGATCTTGCCGCCGTGAGCTTCGACCGCCAGCTTGCAAAAGGTAAGTCCCAGGCCGGTGTCGATCTTGGTCTTCATCTTCTGGTCCTCGACCTTGAAGAATTTATCAAAGACCCGGGCTAAACATTCCCGGGGGATCCCTTCGCCGTTGTCAGCGACCTCAAAAACCAGATGATCTTTTTCTTCCCTGATCCGCAGCTCTATTGTGCCGCCGTCAGGAGTATGTTTGAGCGCGTTCGAAAGCAGGTTTTCCAACACCCTGGTCAGCAGGTTCAGGTCGGCGGTAATATTGATGTCGATCAATTTATTGAGAATGACCACTTTCCCCTGCTGCTGGCCGTAACTGACGACCCAGGCCAGGTTGTTCGCCAGTTCCCGGGCGGAAAAGGTTGTTCTGGAGAGGACAAGCTGGTTTTCTTCTATCTTTTTGATATCGAGCAGGTCCATGATCAAATTAAAAAGCTTCTTGGTGCTGGAGGCGGCGATACCGGCCAGCTTTTTTTGCTCTTCATTGATCGGGCCGACCCGCTCCTTGAGAAGGAGGTCGACTGCCCCCTGGATCCCGGTCAGCGGGTTCTTGAGATCATGGATGATCATGTGGGTCAGGTCTTCGCGGAGCTTTTCCAGCTGCATCCGCTCCGTTACGTCGCTGATCATGGTCAGGCTCCTGACCGGAGCTCCTTTTTCGTCTTTCATTATAGTGTCAACCACCCGGCCGCACATCACTTGGTTCTTGCTGTTAAAAAAGGTGATTTCATACGCAGGCGCGGCCTTTCCCTGCAAGCGCCGTGAAAAGTTCTTCATAATGATCGCCTTGCTCTCTTCGGTCAGGAAAGGGAGAATGATCAGGTTCTTGCCGATGATCTCTTCCGTCTTGTAGCCCAGCCACTCTTGCAGGCGGTCGTTGGCGGAAAGGACTATCCCGTTGGTATCGGTCAACAATATCGCTTCCGGAGAGATCTCAAAGATCGACTGGTATTTTCGTTCGATATCCTGGTAAAACTCGTTGATCGTCGCCGCTTCTTTGGTCCATCGCCTGATGCTGGCGTAGATCATCAGCATGGAAGCGGCCCAGACCACAAAGACCGGGAAAACGTATTGGACCCCGATCCGGACATCGAGGAACATCGCCAGGGTAGCGACTATCCCGAGACAATACATAGTCAGTAGCCAGCCAAAGGTCATGATTAAAACCAATTTGCCGAAGATCGCGCCATGGACATTTCGGTTAAACCGGTATGAAGAAAAGAGGAAATACAAGCTCCCCGAAATTAATGAAGGCCAGCCGAAAGCTAAAATAAGGAATCGCAGCAACTCAATGGTCATGTCCGCGCAATATACCATAAATAAAGGCGGAAGCACAGGTTGAAATTATTTTGGTTAATATCCGAGATAATATTGATGCTATTAGTCGCTAATAACGGGATATTATTTCGTTCCAACAAAGCTGTCGCCGCATACCAGCGGATCCGCCATAAAGCGGTCCGGGTTATGCGGGCAGACTGCCAGGCGTTCCCCGATGGGTCGATCGATCTTGACCTCTCGAACCTAAAAGGGCGGATATCGGTCCTGGCCACGACCGGAGAATCGCTTGAAACGGAGTCCCATAACGCGCCGCTTCCTTTGATCACTGCCGCTCGAACGATCGGGCGGGGGCTGTTGGACTTTACCTTGCTGCCGTTTGACAGCTCGCTTTTACAAAAGCAATTCAGGAGCATTGAGATGCTGCAGCCGTTAAAGGCATTGGCTGATTTCCCGACCAGGACCCTGGTCGCTGAGGCTTTTTCCCCGACCCTGGAATTTTGGGCCAAATATAACAATGAAGGAAAACCGGTCGATTATCTGTTTCTTTGCGGCTACATTGCCGTTGGCGGACATCTTTTGCCAGGATTGAGCGCTCAATTCTACAATCTGGCGGAGCTAAGGGCCGATGAAAGGTTCCACTCCGCGGCCGGTTACACCAGGAGCGGAGATCTCTTTATTTTTCCAACGGTCAAGGAAGCGGAGATCTTTCATGCCCATATTGATTTTCACGCTCAGGTGAATGGGGCGCTTCCGTAATGCTGTCAAAAATAATGGCTCAATTGCCGAGCAACAGGACCATCGCCAGGTTTCGTTTGAAAATGAAGGCAGATGACATTGATCGGCGCATTGCCGGGATCAAACTAATGGCCAGGATTGGGCCCGGGGTCCTGGAGCGGGAAGAACCGTTAAAAGGGAAATATTGCGTTGGAGAAGTTTTAGCCGATGGAAGCCGGATCGTCAAATTCGGTCCTTATCAGTCAAGCAATGGCTATTTTCGCCGTGAAATACCGATCGCTCTGCTCGAAGAGGCGTTGGGATCCCCGGTCCTCCCTGCCGGGCGAGGCGCGAAGCTGAATGTTTCTTCTCCGGATGCTGCAGCGATCAAGGTAGCGGCCGGGATCATCCGCTCTTTTGACGCGATCTGGCCGGGCAGAGTACTTTTTCCGCCAAAGAAAGAGACGTTCAGGGGGCAGGAGACCGCTTTTGCCTCTTTTGGCGCGGCTTATCAATTAGCGCATGTTAAAATGTTTCTTCACTTCAAAGATGCCCGTTGGGAGCTCGGTTGGACCGGTTATCGGCTGGCGGAGATGAGCCGGCAATCCCCGGAACTTTCCTTTTTACTGGGGAGCAAGGAAGATCAAGGGAGGCTCGAAGGCTGGCAGATCCTTAATACCGGTACCGCTTTGTTTTGCAAGCGTTTAGCCGAACCCCCTTTCTTTTTGAGACCGGGTGACCAGTCGGGATATTTGGCTTTAAATGTGGAAACGGCCGGAGCCAGCGGTCAGATCTATGAACAGCTTGGCCTGACGGCAGAGGGGATCATTGAGCCGCCGGAGTATCCATAATAGAGTGAAATTAATTGCCTTGGTGACCGATAACTATTTAGATGGGACGGCAACAAGGCCGGTCCCCATGAGTCGATAAAAAAAAGGATTGACAAGAAATAAGAGCCGTGTTACTATTAAACACGTAAGAGTCGAAGTTAATGAGCAGATGTATGAAGTTACAAATGAATACCAAAGTTTCTGCCCCGGTCTTCAGTGGTCCCAGCGACCTCACGCCATTAATCGCAGAAGAATTCACATTTAGGAGAAAATACTATGAAAAGTATATTTGTTGGTAACCTGCCATGGTCCGTTGCCGATGCTGATCTTCAAGCGAAATTCGCTGAATTCGGCAACGTAATTTCGGCCCGGGTAGTCAGCGATAAGTTCTCGGGCAAGTCCCGGGGATTTGGTTTTGTTGACATGGAAGATGCCGATGCCGAAAAAGCTATTGCCGGGATGACCGGTTATAAGTGGGGCGATCGGGAAATCACCGTTAACGAAGCCCGGCCGAAGACCGAGGGCGGTCGCGGCGGAGATCGCGGCGGACGCAGGGATTTCAACCGGTTCTAACCGGGATCTTTCCTGAAAAAGTCAAACGGTCCGGGGTAAAACCCGGACCGTTTTTTTATATAAAACATTTGACACAGTTTTGGGGCAAGTGTTAGAATAAAAGCAATAAAGGGAACGCCCCGATCCACGACTCGGGGCTTTTTTTTGACCAAATGAAAGCAATACTCGCACTAGAAGATGGAACAATATTTGCAGGAAGATCTTTCGGCGCGGTAGGGGAAAGATGCGGTGAAGTTGTTTTCAATACCTCGCTGACCGGCTACCAGGAAATACTGACCGATCCTTCATATAAGGGACAGATCGTCTGCATGACTTATCCGCTGATCGGCAACTACGGGATCAACGAAGAAGACCTGGAATCGGCTATTCCCCACTGCGAAGGGTTTGTGGTCCGAGAAAACTCTCAAATCGCCTCCAATTTCCGCTCCACCGGCAAACTTGACGACTATCTAAAAAAGCACGGGATCATCGGGATCGAGGGGATCGATACCCGGATGCTGACCAGGCGGCTTCGTCTGCAAGGATCACTAAAAGGGATCATTTCTACCACAGAAAACGATACTCAAGCATTGGTAAAAAAGGCAAAAGAATCGTCTGGGGTTGAAGGGGTCGACCTGGTTAAGGTCGTTACCTGTAAGAAGCCTTACGTTTGGAATGAAACTAGCTACGCTAAAATGTCAAATGACCAATGTCAAATGACAAATGAATGTAAATATCATATTGTCGCTTATGATTTTGGGATTAAGTTCAATATTTTGCGCAATTTTCAGCGGCTTGGCTGTAGGATAACGGTTGTTCCGGCGACTACTCCGGCAGCCGAAGTTTTGGCCATGAATCCTGACGGTATTTTTCTCTCAAACGGTCCGGCCGATCCGGCGGCGGTTACTTACGCGATTGAAAACATCAAACAATTGATCGGTAAAAAGCCGATCTTTGGCATTTGCCTTGGCCACCAGCTCATCGGGTTGGCGATGGGGGCCAAGACCTACAAGCTAAAATTTGGCCATCATGGCGGGAACCAGCCAACGATGGATCTTAATACCAGGAAAGTTGACATTACCTCGCAAAACCACGGGTTTGCCGTTGATCCCAAAACTTTTACCAAAGAGATGGAAGTGACCCATATCAATTTAAATGACGAAACGGTCGAAGGGTTCCGGCATACCAAACTGCCGGTCTTTTCGGTCCAGTACCACCCGGAAGCGGGACCGGGACCGCGCGACGCGCACTATTTATTTGATAAGTTTATTGGGATGATTGAGGAGAGTAAGAAATGACAAATAAGCCGGAAAAGCAAATAGCGATTTTCCGTGGGAAAGAGATCAGAAAAACCATCCATAACGACGAATGGTGGTTTTCTGTCGCTGATGTGGTGGAGGTATTGACAGATAGTTCCGACCCGCGCCAATACATTAAAAAAATGAGGCAGAGAGATAATGAGCTGGATGGCAAGTGGGGTACAATTTGTACCCCACTTGAATTAAGCGCCCCTGATGGGAAAATTAGAGAAACTAATTGCGCTAATACTGAAGGTGTTTTTCGTATAATACAGTCAATTCCTTCAATCAAAGCCGAGCCATTTAAGCGCTGGTTGGCAAAGGTTGGATACGAACGGATCCAGGAGATCGAAGATCCTGAACTGGCGACTAAAAGAACTCGCGCTTTATATAAAGCAAAAGGATACCCGGAGGCTTGGGTAGAGAAACGGATGCGCGGTATCGCGATCAGGGAAGAACTGACCGATGAATGGCAAAAAAGGGGAATAAAGGAGCAAAAGGAATACGCGATTTTGACCGCAGAGATAGCTAATGCGGCTTTTGGCATGACGCTGAGTGAATACAAAAAACACAAAGGCCTGAACAGAGAGAATTTGCGCGACCATATGACCGATTTGGAGCTGATTTTCTCTATACTTGGTGAGGCGGCCACTACCGAAATTACTCGCAATAAAAACCCCAAGGGTTTTAATGAAAACAAAAAAACAGCACGGGCAGGCGGCGCGGTGGCGGGAAGAGCAAGGGAAGACCTGGAGAAGCGAAGCGGTAAAAAGGTTGTGTCCAAAGAAAATTATTTGGGGTTGGGAGAACAGGATGAGTTGATGCGAATTGAAGGGTACAACAAATGACAAATGAATGGATGGAAACCGTCCCGATCCGATCGGGACTGGCTTCCCGAAAAGGATAGACTGAATGCCTAAACGCACTGACATTAAAAAGATCATGATCATCGGGGCCGGGCCGATCGTTATCGGCCAGGCGTGCGAGTTTGATTACTCCGGTTCGCAGGCGTGCAAAGCGCTGAAAGAAGAGGGGTACGAAGTAATTCTGATCAACTCCAACCCGGCGACAATTATGACCGACCCGGAGCTCGCTCACCGGACCTATGTTGAGCCGATAACGCCGGAAATGTGCGCCAAGATAATTGAAAAAGAACGTCCCGACGCGCTGCTGCCGACGCTTGGCGGGCAGACCGCCCTCAACACCGCGGTAAAACTGGCGGAAATGGGAGTACTGGATAAATTCAAAGTTGAAGTGATCGGGGCGAATATCGCGTCGATCAAAATGGCGGAAGAAAGGGACCTCTTTAAGCAGGCGATGGAAAAAGCGGGGCTTGATGTCCCTAAATCTGGCTTTGCCCACAACATGGAAGAGGCAAGGGTGACGATGGAAAAGGTCGGCTTGCCGGTCATTATCCGGCCGAGCTTTACCCTGGGGGGGACCGGTTCCGGGATCGCCTACAACATTGACGAATTTGAGAAGATCGCCAAGCTGGGCCTGGAGCTTTCGCCGACCAGCGAGATCCTGATCGAAGAGAATTTGACCGGCTGGAAAGAGTACGAGCTGGAAGTAATGCGCGACAAGAAAGATAACGTCGTCATTATCTGTTCGATCGAGAACTTTGACCCAATGGGGGTCCACACCGGCGATTCGATCACCGTCGCGCCGGCGCAGACCCTGACCGACCGGGAATATCAAAACCTGCGGGACCAGTCGATCGCGGTCATTCGGGCGATCGGGGTCGAAACGGGGGGCTCCAATATTCAATTCGCGGTCCATCCTGATACCGGACGGGTGGTGATCATTGAAATGAACCCGCGTGTTTCTCGCTCCTCTGCCCTGGCCTCCAAGGCGACCGGCTTCCCGATCGCCAAGTTTGCCGCCAAGTTGGCGGTTGGTTATACATTGGACGAGATCCCCAACGACATTACCAAAGAGACCCCGGCCTCCTTTGAACCGTCGATCGATTACTGTGTTATTAAGATCCCGCGCTTTACGTTTGAAAAATTCCCCGATGCCGAGCCGATCATTGGGACTTCGATGAAGTCGGTCGGCGAGACGATGGCGATTGGCCGGACCTTTAAAGAAGCGCTGCAAAAAGGGCTCCGTTCCCTTGAGATCGGCCGGGCCGGTCTTGGTGCTGATGGTAAAGATGAGGTCAACCCAGAGTTATTGAACAACAAACTGACTATCCCGAACCCCGACCGGATATTTTACGTGAAGCATGCCCTTCAGTCCGGGATGACCATGGATGAGGTCTTTGAACTTTCCAGGATCGACCGCTGGTTCCTGCGGAATATGAAGGAGATCATTGATGAGGAGAAAGGGATCAAGGCATCAAGTCAGAAAATATTAAAAGACAAAGAGGCGCTGTTTCGTGCCAAAC
Source organism: Candidatus Margulisiibacteriota bacterium (assembly GCA_018822365.1). Lineage (NCBI taxonomy): Bacteria > Bacillati > Candidatus Margulisiibacteriota > Candidatus Margulisiibacteriota bacterium. Next base: position 1,318 of record JAHJKL010000052.1, on the reverse strand, counting down.
AATACGGTTTTTCCGATAAACAACTCGCTTATTTGACCGGGGAGACGCCCGAAGAGGTCAGAAAAAAGCGAAAAGAGCTTGGAGTGGCGGCGGTCTATAAGCTGGTCGACACCTGCGCCGCGGAATTTGAGGCCTATACCCCGTATTATTATTCGACTTACGAGACCGAGTGCGAGGTCAGAAGTTCCCAAAAGAAAAAGATCATGATCCTGGGGGGCGGGCCGAACCGGATCGGGCAGGGGATCGAGTTCGATTACTGCTGTGTCCACGCCTCCTTCGCGATCCGCGAAGAAGGTCTTGAATCGATCATGGTCAATTCCAACCCGGAAACGGTCTCGACCGATTATGACACCTCCGACCGCCTCTATTTTGAGCCGGTGACGGTCGAAGACGTGCTGAATATTGTTGACAAAGAGCATCCGGACGGGGTGATAGTCCAGTTTGGCGGACAGACCCCGCTCAATATCGCTCTGGCGCTGGAGAAGGCGGGGGTGCCGATCATCGGGACATCGCCAGCTTCGATCGACAGGGCGGAAGACCGCAAACGTTTCGCGGCGATGCTCCGCAAGCTCAAGCTCAATCAACCGCCGAACGGGACTGCCACGTCAAAAGTAGAAGCAAAAAAGATCGCCAACCGGATCGGCTACCCGGTTCTGGTCCGGCCAAGCTATGTTCTGGGCGGACGGGCGATGCGGCTGGTCTACGGCGAAGACGAACTGGAAGACTTTATGCAGAACGCGGTGAAGGTTTCGCCTGAACATCCAATCCTGGTCGACAAGTTCCTGGATGATGCCATTGAAGTTGATGTTGACTGCGTGTCCGACGGCAAGCAGACGATGATCTGCGGCATTATGGAGCATATTGAAGAAGCGGGGATCCATTCGGGGGATTCGGCCTGCTCCATTCCGCCGTATTCCTTGAGCAAGAGCGTGGTTGAAACGATCAGGAAAAACACCTATGCCATGGCCAAAGAACTTAAAGTTATTGGCCTGATGAACACCCAGTTCGCGATCAAGGGGGGGAAGGTTTACGTTTTAGAAGTTAACCCCCGCGCCTCCCGGACTGTCCCCTTTGTCAGCAAAGCGACCGGTGTCCCCTGGGCCAAAGTCGCGACCAAGGTTATGCTTGGCAAATCGCTCAAAGCACAGAAAGCGAGCGAAGTTGAGGTCAAACATTTTTCTGTCAAAGAAGCGGTCTTTCCCTTTAACCGGTTTCCGGGAGTCGACGCGATCCTGGGGCCGGAGATGAGATCGACCGGCGAGGTCATGGGTATCGACAAGACCTTCGGCACGGCATATCTCAAAAGCCAGATCGAGAT
>JAHJKL010000051.1 GCA_018822365.1 Candidatus Margulisiibacteriota bacterium | reverse complement strand
ATTTATACGATAAATATACGGAATGGATATTTCAAGCCAATATAGCGGTTCTTCCATCGGCAGTGACCTCAAACGAGGTGAGAGCGATCTTTTATCGTCGCTAAGCGGCGGCCGTAACCCGCTCGATAGTCTAGGCGACCGGGTTAGCAGTGCCATTAAGCAGGATGACCAGGCGTTTAGCGGCATCGATTCCCAGGCGGTTAAGAAGATGATCTCTGACCTTTTCGCTATGCCGCAAGCGGGAATGACCCATAATAGCGTCGTATAAAAAATGATTTAAATGCCATGCAAGTTTTTTGCTGGCGGACCCGATAAGTAAGTGCAAGGGTTCCTTAGAGTTCCCGCTCTCGACAGGCGGGCGAAAAAAACAGGAGGTGAAATAAGGTATGGTTACTTACGCAGGCGCGATCGATAATTTAGGGAGTGCTATTGACCACGTTCAAGCAGCGCTCGGAAATGAAATCGACAAGTTGGCGACCGGCATTGACCAGCTTTCCGGCAAGGGAACTGGTGTTGCTGATGTTAGCCAAATGTCTTCTCCTCCGATGACCGACGGAGCTATCGTTAAATTGCAGTTTGGCATTAATAAGTTAACCGGCGCTTCTGAACACGCGACTTCGATGTTCACGAAAGCTGAAGGTTATTCTAAGGGTATTAATCGACAGATTAATCAAGGGGCTTAAGAGACTAGTTGGGAAGGGGAGATTTTCTCCCCTTCCCTAATCCAGGGGAAAGATCTTCTCTTGGATTAGGGATCAGGCGGATGATAGAAAAAGGAGTGACGAATAATGAGTAATGGTATGAGCCCAGTCAGCTATAAAGACGATTTAAACACTGGCTTCGACGCGAAAAGCACGATTAAGTCAAAGTATAACGAGTTTGTGAACATCCTGGCCCAGATATCAGACGCGATGCTTGATGATTCCGAAGTGACTTTTGCCGCTTTCCCCAATAAAAAAGTCAGACCATCAGACGACTCCTTCAATATCTATTCGACTTTCGCCATGGACCAGGTGACTCAACAGATCGACTCGCTTATTGAGTCGGTTAAAAAGCGCTCTGAACTTGATAAGATGACTTACGGTTTGTTCGGTTAATGACCGGAGGGACTAATGTCAACTAACTTCTTAGCTAAACCCCGGAGAAACTACAACGTCCAGCCGGACATCCTTAATTTCCCAACCCAGAACAAGGAAATGGCGCGGGACTTTAACTTTGTCGTGGAAATGTTCAAGTTCCTTCCCAAGATGCAGCAACTGGCTTTTGAAGGCCGCCGCCGGCCGGGTGAGGAAGAGAGCATGCAGACGGTTGGCGGGATGGATGTTTCTGAAGAGTGGAATCAGGCGCTGAACGAGTACTCAATTTCCAACACGTCAATTTATGGCGATTCTTATGCCAACAAAGACCATTATGGCGACGCGAACTGGACCCCGACAACTAATACTGAAGTGGTTCAAAAATATGAGGATCTAGGGTATCAACCATGGGATTGGCACACCGACTGGGTGGCCGGATTTAATCACTTTAATGTTGGTCTTTTTGAGAAAGACTGTGAATATTTTTGGGGGGAGCGGATCGGCGGCGGGCTGGCGAACGTCGATTTTGTCGCGGAGGGGATGGAATGGAACCACCTGGAGGAAAAGGACGCGATCGGCGCCATCTCGTCCCTCGGCAATAATAAAAAAGAACCGAAAGCGAAAGACGCTTCGCTTGATACCGACGTCAATAAATCGTTCTTTTTGACCGATGCCTTCTTGGGGGCGATCGGATCGAGTTGGCCGGAAGTCAACAGCGTCTTAAATAAATTCAGCGGCCAGAGTTTTTACCAGCTGGTCATGAACTCAACCCAGCCGGACCGGGTTGGCGTTTCCTATAAGGCGATGAATCAACGCGAGCTCTTTTTAATAGTCGCCGCGATGATCGAGGCCCGCAACCGGGTCCATTCCGTCGCCGAAAAGATATTCGGCAGTGTTTCTTTGACCTGGGATGATAAACAGATGATGGCCGCTTTTGACCAATGGATGGACCAGAACAGCAAATCGGGCCTATCTCACGGAGTCAATGCCTTTAGGATCCTTTTCCAAATGCAGCACTTATTCTTGAATGAAATGGCGATGTTCACCGCCACTGACGAATCCCGCGGCTACTCGGCGGCGGTCCTGGACCGGGCCGCTTTCAAGCAGTTTTCGAAAGACCTGGGGGGAGAATTCTATTCCGGCGCTTCCGGTGATAAGGGGGCTCTCTTTGGTTTTATTGAGTCGATGGGGATCCCAATGAATGACGAAGTGGTCAATTTCTTGCGGGGGAACCTGGCGAGCATGAATATTCACACCAGGCCGGAAGATATCCCTTTGCCGGACAACTTGAAAGGTTATGGAGCAAAACTGCAGGCGGCGAAATGGCTTTTGGAGCAATGGTTTGGTTCAAACAAAGTGGTCGCCGGCTATAACGAGATGCCGAAAGCGGAAACAAGCGGGCCGTTATCCTGGGACTTTTTTGATAAACCGAATGAATATGTGGCATGGAATGGGTTGAAGGTCCCCGTCACAATTTCAGACCCAAACTCCGCCCGCAGTTACGGTTGGGACCGGGTTTCTGGACCATATTTTGATTACCGCTATGATAGCCGGAGCAACAACCTTCGTAAAACAGATAACTCGGAAATCCAGTATTCTTCTCCCGAGTGGGCGATCGCTTATGAAGCTTTGCGGGCGCAATATGGCTTAGCTTATTTAAACCCCAACTCCTATAACGATAATTACAACCATAGAAATTACACCCGGATGCAGTTTGGCTGGCTGACTCCCCAGGAGATAATGGGGAAGAGCGGAAATATCGCGCCATACGCCAATAGCTGGGCCGTATACTCATTCGGCAACCTGATGCGCAACGGCGAAGTAAAAGATAAGATGAGAATGAATATCTATACTTTCATGGAAGCGATGGAAAAATCCCGCTTCAAAAGAGCGCAGGATAAATATGAAGAGGATAAAGATCGGATCAAAAATGAAGAAGCCGATATCGAAAAACGGATGGCAAAATCCGAAGCTATTCATATGCAAACGAAAAAACGGAATAACAGCATATCGAAAAAAGGTGAAGTCGCCAGCAAGCAATTACAGAAACAGCTTGAACTAAAGAAAGCTGAAATGAAAAAGCCGAACAAACCGCAGGTTAAACAAAACCAGCCCGCCCAGCCCTCTAAAAAGGCTCAAAAAAAGAGCTAAAAACCGCCCGCGATAACGCAAGTTTTTCCCTTTGAAATACGATATATTAGTAGGGGAATGAGTGTATTTACATGAGCAATTCACCAAATATCGGAACACAACTTAGCAATAGCGAGCGATTCTACGCCGCCGCGTTCCGCAATCCGGCGCTGGAAACCGTCGCTTCGCGCGAATCTGGAAACCAGTTCAAGACGGACGATACCAGGGAGACCGGTTTTGATTGGGGGAAGGACAGCCAGGGGGATGCCAGGCTTGATTCCGGCCACACCGACCGGCTTTCTCTCTCCACCTCAACCGTTTCCCAGACTGCGCCTGTCGCTCTTCCGGTTGTTTCTCTCCGCGCCGCGCAAGGCCGGCTTCAGGAGTTCAAAGAACAGTTAATGGGCAAGCTTCTTCAGTCTTATGAAGATGTCTTTCGCAATACGTTCCACTGGAACCAGCCGTTGGCCAATATGGCCAAATGGTCGATCGATAATATCTTTAACCGGCTATCGCTTATTGGGGTTGAGCAGGGACGGTTGGAACAGATCCGCCGGGACGTTACCGTCGCGATGAGGGAAGAGAATCGCGGGAACATGAGAGAGGCCGTAAAAACGATAGCTTATCAGAACGTGGGGATAGCTTAAATGAGCCGAAAAGGGAAAGCCCAAAAAAAAGTTGTCGATGAATTAAAGAACCAGCTAATGATTCAGGCGGAGCGGCTGGGGATCAAAGCCGAATACACCTCCGCCTGGTTTTTGGAGCAGGAAACACTGGCTTACGGGCAGGTCTTGTCCGAGCTTTACGCCGAGCGGTCTAACCTGGAATACGAAATGAACATGCTTGGCTCGGACAAAAAAGACCTCCTCATCAAACTGGAGCGGCTTCATTCATACATTCGCAAGGCCGAAGGGTTGCGGGAAAAGACTGCCAAGGATTTTGAGCGGTTGATTGACAAAGGGTACAAGATAACCGAAAATGGCCGCAAGCTTAGCTTCCTTGATAAAACGGAAGTTAAGTCTATGGTTTAAGGAGGAGCGATGCTTTCAGTCTGTATGATCGTCAAGAACGAAACGGCCAACCTGAAGCTGACCCTGCCGCAGATCATCAAGCTCGCGGGCGAGGTGATCGTGGTTGACACCGGCTCGACGGACGACACTATTGAGACCGCCGAAAACCTGGGCGCCAAAGTCTATAACTTTGAATGGATTAACGATTTTGCCGCCGCCCGGAACTTTAGTCTTTCTTTAGCCAAAGGCCCCTGGATTATTTGGCTTGATGCCGATGAGTTTATTAAGAGCGCTGATTTTCAAGCGTTGATCGACGCGGCGGTGAATGCCCCTGCCGGTGTTTCCGCTTTTCAGCTGATCATGACCGAATCCCCATACGGCAAAACAGAGCGAGGGAATAGTTACCAGCGGGTCAAGGCGTTCAGGAACGGCCGGGGGATCCATTTTGAGCGGACGATCAACGAACAGGTGGTGGATGCGCGGGGGAAAATTGTTTCCGGGGAGCCTTTGCCGATCGTCGTTTACCATTGGGGATTGTATTTAAACGAACAAAAAATGGCCGAGAAGAAAGCCCGCTATTATCAGATGTACAGCAATTATCTCCGCGACCACGCCGATGACCCATACGTGAACTATTTGCTGGGCAACTTGCTTAGAGGAGACGGCAGGAACGAAGAAGCTTACCAAGCCTATTTGAAAGCGGCGGAAACAGTCGGACCGGACATTGAACTAAAGAAAAATATTATCGGCAAGATTGCCGAGGTCGATTTGAAAGCCGGCCGATTCAAGGAAGCTTATAATTGGGCCAGGGAGCTTTTGGCCATAGATCAAAGATCGGTAGCGGCAAAAAATATCATGGCGACTTTGCTGATCGGGGTAAAACAAATTGAGCCGGCGATTGCCTTATTGGAGGAAGTAATTTCAGAAATTAAAGATTCAATTGATCCTATCAGGGAATTGGTGATCCCAAGAATTATTATCGCCGACGCTTATTCGCGCAAAGGCGACCAGGAAAAGGCCGAACATTATCGGGCGGAAGCAAAAGAGCTGGAGAAAAAATATTATGCCAATTCAGCAGAATAACCTCCAACAGCAAGCAATTGCCGCCAATCTGGCCGCCGCCGAGCGGGTCTCCGACACGAACAAAGAGTCGGTGGTAAAGGAAGCCAGGGATACCCGGGTAAACACCAGCGAAAGCGTTGTTAAACAAGCGCTAAATGGAGCGACGGGAAATAAGGCGGGGACCCAGCTGTTGGCCGCCTTGTTCACGAAATTGGGCGATTCGTTCTCGACCGATAAAATTCTTGGCAAATATGATCGGGAAAGCGCCGTCCCCGAAGGGAAAGAGGATTACAACGACACGGTAAACATCAAACTGCCGAGCAATAAGATCAATCGGGCGCAAAAAGGGACCGGCGAGCGGAGCGGCGGAGAAGACGGAGAAGGCCAGCGCCAGCCGGAGGTTAGGGAATATCTTAAAACGTACACGCAGTTTCTGGCCAATGGCGGAAGCGAGCTGAAGAAGCAGATCGAACGTCAGGATGGGAGCCTGGTTGAGAGCGGCAAAGTAAAAGTCGGGGAGCTGATGAAGCTCCGCGCCGATGTCGCTAAATCCGTCCGCCAGGAAGTGCTGAAGCAGGTCAAGGCGGCGTTTCAAAAAGAAATATTCGCTCAAGGAAAAATTGAGCAGATGATCGCCCATAACGGAGTGATCAGGGCGGCTGACTGGGTGACCCTTAATGAGAGGATCGGCGCGCAGGAGTTTGGCGGTTATGATCAAAATTTAAAAGGAGCGATCACCGAAGCCGGAGAACAGGTTAAAGATGAGATCAACAGCTACATGAAAGACGAGCTGGCGAGGACGGTCACAAAAAAATTGATCGCCGAAGGGGATGAGGCGGCCAAAGTCGAGAAGGAGCTCGGCGACCTGCTGAAAATCGCCAGCAAATGCGGCTTTAACATCGATAATTTTATGCAGAACGCTTCCCGGATGGTCAACGACCTCGGCTTAGTCCCTATTTTTGGCAACGATCTGGCCGCCCAAGCGCAAATGGGACAAGACGGCGGCCAGGGGGAGAGGCGGGAATATCAGTATACCGAAGAGGAAGAAAAGGATGTCCTGATGGAGAGGATGAGGGCCCTTTACATGCAGAGGGCGATCAGCGGTGATTGGCGGGGAAACCTTGATGTTTCTTTTAAGATGATCAGGACCAGAAATGGCCTGGTCAAGCTGGGGATTAAAATGGAGGATTTTTCCAGACTGGAAAAAGAAGGACGTCAGCTTGCAAAGCTCAAGCTGATCCAGATGCTTGAAGAAGGGTTTGGAGAGAGAGCTTCCTACGCAAAATTGCAGGGAGCCGCCTGGACAATGACCGAAAAAAAGATCAAAAACGTCCTGCGCAACCTGGCGAAGCTTGGGGTCGAACTTGACGACAAGGATTTGGAGGCGATCCGCGACAAAATGAACGATCGGGTATTTGCCGAAGTCGAACACGAACTGCAGATGATGGACGGAGCTCTTCAAGCGAGAGACTCTAATTATTTGCGGCAAAAGCGCAAGACCGCGCTACAGATTTTGGGCCGGATTTCCCAGGAATCGAATATTCCCTGGAATTATGATAAAATAAAAAGTGTTGAAGTAGCGACTTAAGGAGGAGTTTTATATGGGAAATATTGATATTAGCGGGATAGGTGGCGGAGGATTAGGGGCTTTTGGGACCAGTCAAGCCGAAGAACAGCTGAATTCATTTTTTCGCCTGGTCGATTCTTATCTGGAAGCAAGCAATAAGATCACCGATACTTTTGTCCAGCAATTAGCGGAAATGGAAAAGGAGCTGGCGAAGCTTAGCACGGTGCTTGATGAGAAGAAGTTGACCGAGATCAGGAGCAATATAGGCAGACTTAGCTCTAAAGTCAACAGTTTGATTGAAAACCTGGAAAAAAGCGGATTAAAAAACACCGAATTCGGCCAAAAGGTTTACGCGAAACTGCTTGTCTTGCGGCAACAAATTGACGATGAAATGCGCCGTCAGGGAGCGGTGGGTCAGGGTGGAGGGGCCGCCCCTTTGTCTCCCGGGACCTATTGATCTAAAATATTCCGGCAGGTCTCTTTTATCGCGGAAAGAGTCTTGGGCGCCAATTTTAACCGGCCAATATTTTCCCGCCAAAAAACAGCCGCGAGCTTATTGAACGTTCTAACCGCCACCGACCTCGGTTGTTTTTTTAATCTTTCCCAGTGGGGACCTTTGCCGGAAAGTACCTGGTCAATCTCTTCTTTGTTCCACCATTCGCCGCAGAAATCATAAAAAATCCGCCAAAGGGGGCTGGTTGGCGCGTGTTCGACCACAAAATTTATCTCCTTTAATGCCGGGTTCAAATCGATTGGGGTAAAATCGACCGGCACGTTGATATGTGGATTTTCACCTTTCTTATCTTCCGTTTTGTAACCGACCCCGAACATCCTAGCCAGATCCAGGGCGGCGGAGATTAGCTCTCTGGCCTCTTCCTGATCAGCCCCGCTCTTGAGAGAGGCGTTTATTTCAGCGATATACGCGTTGACTAGCTCTTTTAAGTAATCTTTCAGGGCGATCAATCCCCGGTCGGTCCTCACGTAAAAAGCGGAACGTTTATCGGTTGCCAGACCGTATTTATTCCGGTAAAGCCCGTAACAAAGGACGGTCGCCGCCGGGTGAAGACTAAGGTAGAGAAAGGCGAGGATGTTTAATCGGTATGGGGATAAGCCCGCCAGGTTTTTCCCGTTAGGATAGTCCCAGTGTTTAAGCAGAAAGTCGATCCGGCCATCTTTTGACGGTCCGAAAATCTCGGTAAGCCCCCCCATGATCAGAACTGATTCCTGGAATATTTTTAGGCAGAAATTTAAGCCCGGGAGGGCGAAGTTTTGGCGTAGTAGCGAGAGAGGGAGCCCATGATCCTCAAAAAACTTTTTAGTGAAGTATTTGCCGTGTTCCGGGACCAGGATCGGGTATTTTTGTTCCCGCAGATATTCAGGATCGGCCAAAAAAGTGGCGTTACAGCTTTCCAGAAAAAAATTGTGTTCGGTCGAAAAGATCAAAGGAAAAGTTTCGTCCCAATTGCTGATCGACAGGAGTGGGGTTCGCCAGATAAAGGTGTACTGTTCAAGCGTAAAGTGATGGGGCGCGGTTAATCCGTCCATGGGATAATCGGTGAGGGGGAGGCCGTAAGCCATGAATTCGTTGAAGTGGACATGGTTTTTTTCCCCGAAGTAGTAATCTCGCGGTTGGTAGTAGGGGAGGCTCTCTAAAATTTGAGTTGGGTGGACTTCGTCCGCTGATTCCGGCCTGGGCAGGGCGCCTAAGGAGACATAGTTGAACTTGAAGTTTTCAAAAAAGGCTAAAACGATCGAGCGCCATAATAAATAATTCGGGGTATCGTCGGTCGGGTCAAAAAGAGGGGGGAATGGGCGATCCAATTACTTGATCCCCTTGAAACCGCCGAAGGCGGCAAAATGGAAGCGCTTCCAAAACAGCTCGACTTCGTCGAAGCCGGCTTTTTTCAGCCAGTAAAGGTGGTCTTCGACCGGGGCGGGGATGTCTTCGGTCTCGTATTTCTTCTTTTCGTAGCTCTTTTCGATATACTCTTCGGAAAAGCCGTGGGAGCGCATGTTCTCTTTCCAGATGTTCATGTAGACATCGGTTATTCTTTTTGACCTTGACTTGACCAGGTCACCGATAAGCAAGGCTCCGGGTTTAATGATCCGTCCCGAGACCTGTTTGATCAGCCGCTCTTTTTCCCGATTTTCCAGGTGATGGAGAGAGAGGTTCATGGTGACCACGTTGTGCTTCCCGGGAGGAAGCTCGCGGTCAAAGCCCATGTTGATCAGGGTCAGTCGATCGGCGAACCGGGCGAGACGCTCCCGGCAGATATTGATCATCTGTTCGGAAAAATCGACCCCGGTTACCCTGGCGCCGGGAAAACGCTCCAGCACTTTTTTTGCCAGGTTGCCGGTCCCGATCCCAAGGTCAAGCAGGGTAAATGATTCATTCCCCTGAAATGGGATAAAACGGAGGAGGGCTTCGTGCATATCAAGATAGCCCGGAACGTGCTTTAATATCCTTTCGTCAAAGCTTCGAGCGTCGCTGTCAAAGTTCGCCTTGGTTAGATCACGGTTTTTCATTGACCTTCCTTAACAACGTGATCGATAAAACAATTTTCCAGAGGGGCGCCGGCCAATAGGGCGAGCCAGGAGGAGGCGTAATTGATATCATGCCGCTTCTCGTTCAGGAAGAAGGTTGTTTGTTTGAGAGCGAAAGTGAGATAAAAAATATCGAGCAGTTTTTCAGAACAGCCGAGCGCCTGGCAGTATTTTTGAGCGGCGGCTCTGAATTCCCGCAGAAGAAGCTCTTTGCGGGCTTGTTTTTGCTCCGGAGAACGACTTTGCGTTTTACTGGTTTCACCATAATACATAATCCGGAAGGCGACCGTAAAAAAGTTGTAGAGATCAAGAAAGGGGAGCCCGGAGGTTTCGGCATCTTCCCAATCCAGGAGGACCAGCTTCTCTTCCGGGTCGACCAGGATGTTCCAGGGATTGAACTCATGGTGGGTCAGGAGCAATGGGGCCTCAAGGCCGAACGCCGCCTGATTGTTAGACAAGAAAGTGTTGAGGTGCTCCTGCAGAGGGGCGATCTGGTCGGAGAAATATTCTAAAGCTTCCCGGGCGGGGACGAGCAGATGTCTTTCAATGAAATCTTCGTTGATCTTAATTGACCGGTCTTTTGTTTTAAGACTTAGCTCGATCAACAGATCGACGCCTTGCCGTAAAAATCCTGCCAGCTTCTCCAGCTCTTCTTCGGTGTCAAGAAAATGGTGGAGCATTTTTCCTTCATACGCCCGCATCAGGAGGACCGGCGCCCCGTCAATTTCCAGCAGTTTAAAAAGCTCCGGAATCTTCGCTTTTTCCAGCATAGCCGCTTCATTCCGCAGGCCGGAGAATGCCAGGCGCCCTTCACGGTAGCGAGGGAACTTCATGACCAGGAGGGGCTTGCCTTCGCAGAAAACCATGAAGGTCAGGAGCGAGTGGAGGCCGATCTTGCGAAAAGGCATGATCTTGAGTTCGAGTTTGGAGAGGTCAGCTTTGGGGAGCCCGAAACCATCCCATTCACCCAGGAGCCGCGCGGCGATTTTTTTGTAGTCAACTTTAGTGAAAATGTCAGGCATTTTTATGATTTTATCCGACAAAATCTCGGTTGTCAATTTGACTTTGCCGGCCGAAAGAAAATAAAAAGGGCGGGGTATGACGGGCCTGTTTTCCGCCATCCCCACCCAATATTTATGTTTGTTGCGCCCGGCTAAGCAAGGTGTAATACGGATGCTGTTGGTTGATCCGTCCGTTGGCTGAAACTAAGCCGGCATCTTTGTCCGCCTGGGTCGGCCGGATTGAACCGTCCATCAATTGCGCAAATCTGACCATTTCCCCCATGGTGTCGGTCATTTGCCGCTGGAACGGCAGATATAACTCGTGGTTGGTGTTGATCTGGCCGTCAGCGGTGGCAAAACCAAGAGTAATATCGGCTTGGGTCGGTGTTTCGCCGCCTAAAAGAGCGCTGAAACGCCGCATCTGCCGGTCACGCACGATCGCCATTTGGAACTCCCGCGGTTTGCCGTTAAAGAGCCAGGCGGAGAGGCCGGTTTCGGCTTCCGCTCCCTCTTTCAGAGTCCCGTCGCTGTTAAAAGCGGCGCGCAGGTCGTGATTATCGGTCCGGCCGGCAATATCTTCCGCTTCCTGGGTGTCGCTGGAAACCAGGCTGGCGATCTCGTCCTGCATTTGTTTTATTGAAACCCTTTGCATAAAGTTTTGCATGTCAATCCGGGGGAATTGCCGACCGATAGCTTCGGTTAACCTGCTTTGGTGCGCCCCCGCGTATTCCAGTTTGCCGGCGTTATCCCTAAGGAATTGATACGCCCTGGCTTCGTCCAGGTGGATATCTCCCTCCGGATAAGGGAGCTCCTGTTCGGACATCGCGGGATCAGTGGGGACCCCGCTGGCGCCGTCTGAGATGTCATGCGCCCGGACGCGGTAAGTAGTGGGAAACTCGACCCTGGTCCGCAGGGCAGTTGCCAGATCGCCAAAAGGAAGGTCAACTCCCTGGAAGAAAGAGGCGTCGCGCGCCGATCCGTCGTAATTGAGGACCTTCCCGTCTTCTCCCCCCATCCAGCGCATCAGGAGCTGGGCTCTGGTCCCTTCTCGCATCTGGGAGATGGTCTTAAGGTATTCTTCCGCTTTGACCTTGACTTCTCCCCGGGAGACAGCGATGGCGCCAAGTTTGTCAAACATCGGGAGAGAGAGGAAGCCGAGAATAGCGCAGCCAACAATCGCGTTAGCTGTGCTGCCATTTAAAACTGAACGGGCGACCGCGTTCATCCCTTCTTCATGGACCTGCAGGCGGAAACCAAGCTCCTGCTCGCCATAGACCGAAACCAGACCGACATCGTTGATAACCTGGAAGATGGCAAGGGCGGCTAACGAAGCAGAGCCCCAGGACATAGCCCTGACTCCGGCTACTGCTCCCGGTGTAGCTCTAAGCCCTCCTTGGATCATTGCCCTGCCAAGAAGAGCCTCTTCGTGCATTGATGTTATTGTTCCCCCAATTAAGTGCGCGCCGGCCAAACTTGCCGCCAGCTGGGCGACATGGCCGCGCATGAACGAATCATTCCTGACGCCGGCGGCATTGAGAATACCGTTATAAAGCCCGGCGGCAAGATAGGTGTAGCCGATCGAGGCGATCGTTCCTCTCATGTCTTTCATCAGCTCCGCTCGTCCGGCCGATGTTTGGCTCATTCTGGCGATAGTAGTTAATCCGCCGCGGCGGACCCGCCATTCGGCAAGTTGGGCGGTGGTAATGCCGCCAAGCTGGAGCGCGGCCGGGTTTTTGACCCCCATGCGTTTAAGGACTTCTTCTGCGAGAAGAGCGGCGATCATAGTTGAGGCAAAATGAACACCTGTTTTTTTCGCCGCTCGTCCGGCCGCCTTGACCCGATCAAGCGAACGGCCAAAAGCGGTCTCCCTGACACTGACTGGAGTAATATGCTCTCCGGGCGGACGAGTTTGGTTAAATATTTCAATGGCGGAATTCAAATTATCGATCTCACCTTGCAGGTTTTTTCCTCCCTCAACCTGCTCCCAATAAGCGCGCCAATCGGAGTGGCCATCCATAGCTCGGGCGGCGCTGTTTAGATGATGTCGGGAGAGCTCGATAATTTTGGCTCGGGCATCTGGAGGGGTCAGGAGGTCGCAATCGATCCCGTTATCTTGCAAGAAAAGCCTGTTTTCCGGTTTTATCGCTTCTCTGGCAAAAGCGCCGTCGTCAAGCCGGGCAAACGAGGTTAGCCGATTGGTGTCTTGAATCAAGGTGCTAAACCAACTGCTCTCCATGGTCGGCTGAAGATGGACCCGGGCCCGGCCGAAATGGCTTATTTCCCTGCCGGAAATTGCCCCTTCCCCGTAGGAGAGGGCGCGGATCGACTGGTCGCCGACCTGGTTGGCCAGATGGTGAGCGACTTCCGAGGTCAACTTGCTGTCGATCTCCGCAAGCGGGATGTTGTGCCGTTGGGCAATGTCCGCCTTAAGGTCGGAGCTCATCCTGCCGACCAGATTGGCCGCTTTTTCGCGGTAATAAGTGTCAATTTGCGCGTAGGCCCGGCGGTGGATCCCATTGGAAGCGCGGGAGATCATTTCTTCATAATTGATCCTCTCTTCCACGGTCGCGGCATACTCGTGCCCGTACATTTCCAGATCAACCGGACCAAAATCAAGGGCTTGAACTTCGTAAGCGAGGGTCCCTTGCCGGGCGGTTGGGCGGCTTCCATTTATCTCAATTTCCAGGTTAATTCTTTCTGTTGGATGGTTAACCGCGTGTTCGGTCATATAAGCGATCCGCTCATGCATTTGGGTCTGGGTCGCATTCCAATTTCTTCCCATGGCCGCTTTCATTCTTTCCGGATTATGGAGGCGAAATACTTCAACTGCTCCGCGGCCCACCCGATATGCAAATTGGCGGGGAGAGAGGAGGATTTCCTGGAAATTTTCGAAGTTATAAGCAAGGGTCCGGTTCCATGCTTCGGCGATCCTCGTTCCGCCGGAGCTTCTCATGTAACGGCCGAGACGACTGGTCGGGGCCCGTCCAGCGCGATTAATGATCTCTCCCATTGTTTCTCTGGTTGGATTGATCGAGAACTCTTTGGCCGCTTCCGCCATCTGGTAGCGCTCAAAAAGCGCCTGCCGAAACGCCCCTGCTCCTTCGGCGTTTGAGCCGGGATTCCGTTTCAGCAATTGGCAGATCTTAATAAAGGCGTCAATGACCGGGCTAACAAAGCCTCTAACCGTCCCTCTGGTAAAGGTATAAGTTTCCGCGAAGGAGTCTTGCATCATCCCGGTGGCGGAGAAGGCAACCGCGTTGGCGATGGCGTCGTCGTAGTTGCCGTCATAAACATTTTTCAGGACCTGGGCGAGCAAGACAGGGGGAAAGAACGGCCCGACCAGGTCGACAACCGCGGTCGCTTGCTTGTAAGCAAAAGTCCTGGCATTTTCACCGAGGTAGGGGTCGCCGGCAAGCGCGTCCGACCCAAGCCGGCCAAGGCCGGTCCAGAAGCCGGTCCCCTGGGTCAGCCAGATGATCGACATTCTTTGGGCGGAGGAGCCGGCCAAAAGCGAAAGACCGTAACCGCCAGCCAGGAGATAGTCTCCTTCTCGGCTATTGCTTAGCATCCCGGCGGCAAAAGCGGCGGCGCCGATTTTACTGGCATGGACCCTGCCTAACCCTTCTCTTAATCTAAGGCCAAGATTATGTTCAATATTAGTAAAGGGAATTCGATTCAATAAAGCTGATTCATGATTTAACCCCCTAAAGAAAACAACTGTTTGTAAAATCTTGGCAGCAGTGTCAGCGGTATCCAGGGAGGCATTAGCCAGGCGGCTTCCCGGGGCGTTCCGGTCCAGCCAACGGTTAACATCACGTCCAAAAAGTTTTGGCCTGGCAGAGAGCGGCCGGCCGGTCTCGCCGGTCATCTGGTCAAAAATATCATCAAGCAGTCCGCCGGTCTTGGTCGGGACATGGGAAAAGGCGCTGGTGGCGTGCAGAGTTTCTTCCCCGGATGAGAAGTTCAAGACCTTGAGCTCAACCGCATCGCCGGTTGTTTTTGATCTCCCGGTCGCTTCGGTCACCGCTTGCCTGATAGCCAGGGCAAAGTTGATCCCCCCTTCACCGGTCTCGCTGGAGACCATCCCCATGAGGGGGAGAACAGTGTTGATGTAAACGTTGACCGCTTCCTGGACCGGGTTGCGGCTAAATCGGACCGTCGTTGGATTAAAATCTATCCCCTGTCCGGTATTGACCTGCTGCCGCAGGGCGGTTACGTATGTCCGGAGATGGGTAATTTTGTCAGCGGTTGAAGTGACGCCTGGCGGGAAAGTAAAATGGGTCTGGTCTATCGCTAAAAGGATCCCTTGCTGTTGCGGGGAGTCAGGGTCCTTTTCCAGCAGTTCGGTGATAAATCTTTCAAAAATATTGGCAACGCTGTTCAAGACGTTGGCGTTCAGCTTGGTGTCGTCGAGCCGTACTCCTTCCTGCCAAGCGATCCCGCCGTTTGCCGCTCCACGCTGGAGAAGGTCGGCTTTGATCATACGAGCGAGAGGTTGGGCTGCCCGGTCGAGGACCGATTCGGTATTGAACTGGCGGAATGGGATGGCGTTGGCCGACATCTGATTGCTAAGCCAGCCGGCATCGGCCGCCCGTTTATTTTCCGGTTTGCAAAAGCGGACAACAGCCTGGACCAGGAATTTGACCAGGGCGGTCTCCCGATCGTCGGCGGCGGTAACGTTAAGGGTCCCCCAGCTGACGTCGGGCCGGCTGGCGATATAATTACGCAAAACTGCCAGCCGTTGCTGTCGGTCTCCCATGATACCGGTGAGCAGCGGGTTTCGGTTGATCATGGCGGTATGGTCGGTCGCGTCGATCGGGGCGGGGAGGGCGCCGATCGATATCTGCATCAGGGATGAGCCAAAAAGAGGGCCGTAGTTGTCGATCAAGTGTATAAGGAAATCTTTGTCGATCTGGCCGGAAGTTAGGAACCGGCTCCTCTCTGCGCTGACCTCGGCCGGGTTACTTCGTAAGTGATCAATGTCATTAGCGTAAAAATCTTCTTTTAAAGAGAGGATCAAGGAGTCGTCGACGTTGCTGATCGACCGGCGGCTCCCGGTCTGTTCGTATTCGGCCAGGCGGCTCCAAAGGTCGCGGCCAAAGGTCTGCATCGAAGTGGAAAAACCATTCAGATCGGTCCGTCCTTCCGATCTGATCACGCTAATAAGCTGGGTCCGGCCGTCTTCCGCCTGCTCGGCCAAGCTGTCAATGGTCCGGACAAAACTACGGCAAATGAGAATGGTTGCCAGAACGTCTTCTTTGACCGCGTCTGGATTGTCGACCCCGGGAGCGACAAAGATCCGATCAAGGACTTGCCGCCGATAGTTAGGGTCGTTGATCCGTTGCTCGTCAATATCGAGAAAGTGAATGGCGGTCTTGTTTTCCCGTAAAAGGGAAGAGACACGCTGGAGAGTGGCGACCTGGTCGGAAGATAGGTTGCGCTTGGTCCCCAGATAATTAAAGTTTTCAGCGGTAGAAATATAGATCTGGTCTTCTATGTCCTGGGCGGTGATTTGCGCCCGGATCAAACCGTTTTCTTCAACAGGGTTGTGGGCGTTGAGCCCTTTTTGCCGGAGAAGAGCATATATCCCGACCCGGTAGGCGGCGATCGGTTCTCCTCCGTTGAAATCGGCGAATTCATTGTAATCTTTCCAGATATTAACGTCGTACTGGCTGATATAAGTCATGCTTCCGGTCGAGACCGGACCATCTGTCCTGGGGGACTCGATCGAAGCGACCGAGTTGATCCCGATCTTGGCGGCATTGGCAAATTCAGTCGAGCCGATAATGGTCCAGTTTTGTACGGTGCTTCCCGAAGGCTGGCCTGTTCTGTTCCATTCCCCCGGTTTATAACCGGTAGTAATTTGCCGTAAAATACCGCTGACGATCTGCTGGATATTGGCGAGTAGTTGCGGTTGTGGCGTATTGCCCTGAGCAAAGAGCTGGCCGATAGGGAGGCTGGGGTTCTGAAAAAGCTGGGAGACGACGATAATTAGTTTTTCTTTTATATATGCAGCCTGTTTTTCCACAATTTCACGGTTTTTTGCGATCAACGCGTTAAGCTTGGTTAAAACCGCCTGGAGTTCCGGCTTATTGCCAAGTTCCGGGTTTGAATCAATTTGGTTTTTTAAACTCCTGACAATATTTTCCAATAAAGCGGTTTGTCTTCTGACCAGCAAAGCTTTGAACCTTTCCGCGACCTTGTTAACAGCGGAAGGAAGGTTCGCCTGCAGGTCTTGACGTAGCGTTGGATCGCGCAAAACCTCCATAAAAGCCTCTTCCGTTGTTCCGGCCAGTAACGAAATTGTTTCCCGTCTAAGGTTGGCCGGATTGCTTTGAGAGCGTTGACCAAGCTCCTGGAGGAGGGCCTGAACAAATTGTTTATTAAGAGGGGCCGCTTCCAGCGCGGTCCGGAGTTGACCGACCGCTGTGTTGTAGTCCCGGCTGGAAAGGTCAAAATCCTGGTTGGTATCGGTATTGGAGTAGAGATAGTCAGACAAACGGAAGGCGACTTCTTCCCCCGGGTCTTTTTCCTGGGTTCTAAGGGCCGGATTTCCGGTGGCCGAGATCAGAGAGTCTGAACTGTTGTTGCCAAAAGTGCCCAAAGTTGGCTTAGTTGTTTGGCCAAAGCTGGGAGTGGCAAAACGGAGCATCGATTTGGCAACTATCAGCTCGGGGGCGTCATTGGTCAGCGCCCGGCGGGCGCCGGTGGCTGGTTCAAAGAGGAAATACTGTTCCTGAGCCCCGGTGGTTTGTTGGCGGAAGACAGCGATCGAATATTTGCCGCTGGTAAAATCCCTGTAGATCGACAAAGCCTGGTTTAAGCTGACCTTGCTCCCTGCTCCATAATCCTGCAGGGCGCGGGCCATCATGGCGTTGAGCTGTTCCTGGGAGTCAAGGAAGGAGCGGATGAGCGGCGCTTCGGTCGAAAGCCGCCGGCTGGCGATCTCTTCAGGAGAAAGGGAGCGGGTCGTGCGCGCTGTCCGGAGGGCGTTAAACGTGGTGATCGTGTTCCGGTCAAGAGTGCCGGCCGACCTCAAATATGCGGCCGCCGCTTCCGCCGGTTTGTTCCCATCGACGGCGATCTCAATGTTGACCAGGCTCTCCCAGGTGACCCCCGGGAGAAGCTGTTGGTTGATTGGCTGATCTGGCTTGATCTCCCCATCCTGGTTGTGGGCAAAAACTTCCCGATATCGCTTAAATACCAGACTGATCCGCTCAAGCAGAGGAGTGGCCGTGGCAGGCGGGGTATACTGATCTCCCAGCCGCTGGCGCAAGGCATTGTCCGCCCGGAGCGCCCGGTCCAGTATCCTGACCGCGATCGCGTTCCCGGGAGGGAGCCAACTTTCCCAATTTGGATCTCCCTGATCTTTTCTTTCTTTTCTGATTCTTTCCAACTCTTTGGCTAGTTCTGACAAAGACTTGGTTGACCCTCCCAAATGGGAGGTAACGGAATTTAATTCCTGGCTCAAACGTCCCGCTTCGTTCCCAAAGATCGCCAGGTGGAGGGTCGAGGTCAGGTACCGGCCGACGGAGGCGAGCGCTTCACGCGGCACCTCGGCGCTGACCGCGGCAAGGACCACATTTTCAAGACGGCCGTTCCGGGTGACCGCTTTTTGCTCCAGGTAGTAAGCCCGTTTGTCCAGGCGGGTCAAGGTGGCCCGGCCTTCTTTGAGATCTTTTTCCAGGTTTTCCAGGCTGACCCTAAGTTCGGCAAAGCGGGGGAGGGTTTGGCCATTGTCAATTAAACCGCTTTCGGCGCCGTAGGCGTAAAGGCCAAAATCGCGGAAAAAGCCGGGGCTTCTCTGCGATGCCGACTGAATGGTGGTCTGCGTCTGACGGAGGAGGGCGATCTTTTCCGGAATAGAAAGTGACTCCCAGCGCGCGAACGCTGAATGCATGGTGATCCCGGAATTTGGGATCAGGCTGGCGGTCCGGATAAATTTGACCATCAATTCTTTGGTGGAATCGACCTCAAATTTACCGGGAAGCCTGGTTGAGGCTTCCGCCATCATCCTCTCGACGACGTTTATTTCTCCCCATTCGCTTTGATAGTCCTGGGTTAAACCGCTGAATTGAGCCTGGAAAAGAGGGGAATGAAATTGCCCCTGAAGTTGTTCAACGGTAAAGCCGCTTCCGGTCGCTTCACTGTAGACCCGGTGAGCCCGCGTCCGTCCAAAAGTAACGATCTCTCCGCGCAGGGTGGCAAGACGGGAAAATGTATTAGTTACTCCCGCTTCTTCTCCCGACGGGCTGGCGGCGACGATTTCGGTCCGATAGCGGAGAAGAAAAGAGAGCTTCTCAAAGGTCGACTGTGAATTAAAAGTTGAGAGAAAACTCTCCCTGACCCTCTGGTCGGTAAATTTGTTTGAAGCAAAACGGCGGATAGCGGCATTAAAGCTGGCGCCGCGCAGCTCTTCTTCAACCTGATCGTGGAGCCGTTTTAATTCAACTTGAGCTTCGGTATGGCGGATCACCTGCTGTTCGCGGGTAGTGCCTGGAGCTGGAAGGCGGCCGATAACGCCATTTAGTTCCTGCATTTGTCCGGTATAAGCGCGGCCGCCGAATTCGGTCAGTCGGGCAGAGAAAGCTTCGGGGGAGAGAGTCTCTCCGGCAACGCCGGTCAGCACGGTCCGCAGAAAGCCCCCCAGTGGGGAGGCGGGATCGGGAATTTCGTGGACCTGTCCCTGGGGATCGACAAAATCAGAGGTGATTGACGGGTTGCTCGCCCGGTCAAGCTGGCGGGAAATGACAAAAGGCGAGTTCGGGGTGGAGTAGTCGACTATTACCCGGGTGCCGCGGGCGAGCCCCTCGTTAAAGGCGCGGGTAGAGGAGATCCGTTTGGAAGACTCTAAAAACAAGTAACGGATCAAATTGAGCGAAATGGTGTTGGAGTTGGGATCCCAATCGGCGGCGGTCAAATAACCAGGGCGTTTGCCGGGCTCAAGTTTACTGATGTTATCTTTTAAGGTCGAGAGCATTGGGGCCAGATCGTCAAAACAGTTGCAGTAGACACGTGAAGTGTAGCCGGCGTCCCCCGCCAGGGTCCGCAGGAAGACGATCGCGGCGCCGCGATCGATCGGACTTAAGGTTTGCAGGCTCTGGGCGTTAATTCCGCCGCCGGCCATCAGCCCCATGATCGGGTTTATGGCGGCGGTAATCCCAAGCCGGCCAAAGAGCTTTTGCCAGTCTTCTTTTTCCTGGTCAGAAACATTTCCCTGGGCCAGGGTCCCCGCGTAATTGACGGAGTAAATCGCGGGGAGTTCACTGCTAAAAGTTTGAGCGGGGCCACCCGGGCCGAAAATGGTTGGTCCGCTCGGGGCGCTCGGTCTGCTGACGGATGCTCTAACTTCGGCGTCTCCCATGTCTCCTCCTAAAAAAAACAGACTTGTCGACGGAACGAACAAGCCTGTTTTATTAACTGACAACTAACAACGACAAAGACAAGATAAGCAACAGGCAGCCTAGCGCTTTGTCTCCATCTATATATTTATCGTATTTTAGAGCAAAAAACTTGCGGGGGGAAGGGGGAAACCCCTCACCCAAGTTTCCGTTGCCTAATGGCTATCGCGCGACTCCCTCTCCCACAGGGAGAGGGACGTGTGGCATCGCTAAAAGTTAAGAAAGACTTGGGTGAGGGGCCGCAAGTTTAGAGGGTTTTTAAGCGATAAATAAGTAAGATGGGAGTGCAAATAGCAAGAACCGATCGAAGGGGCCAGGCTCCGGTGGGTAATTCATTATCCAATCTGGGGCGAACTGTTATTATAGGGGGTCGTTTTGTCCGAGGTGGCGAGATCGGTTCTGGTGGTAATGGGATAGTATTTAACGTTACCGACAGAATAACGGGGATTAGCCTGGTCGCCAAACAGATCAAGACAAACCTTGAGGCGCTTAAGGCCGAAGCTATCGCGAACTATCAGCTAACGTATCTCGGCAGAATGGTTAATTTTGCCGATACTTCTTTTCCTCTTGCCAGGTCTTATGGCGTTAAAAAGGGGGACGACGGTAATGCCTATTTAATATTTGAAAAAGTCAGCGGACAAACCCTTTTTGATATTCTTAGAGAGAAAAAACGCTTGCCGCTGGCCGAAGCCCTGGATATAGCGGTAAAAATATGCGATGCCTTGATCATGATCAAAGAAGAAAAAATGGTTCATGGCGACATCAAGCCGGAGAATATATTTTATGACGCCAAGACGGGGGCGATCAAAATTATTGATTTTGGGCAGGCGGTCTTGTCAGGCGAAAAGGGGAAGAAGGCGACATTGTTGTTTTCCTCGCCCGAACAGACTAAGCAAGACAAAGTCGATGAAAAGGCCGATGTCTTTTCAACCTGTTTGACCCTGGTTGAACTGCTCAACGGAAAAAATGGTTTCTTAAGACAACGTCGAGAACAAATGATCAATGCCGAGTTTACGTCACCACATATTCCGCGCGATCTGGCTGATTGCCTCTATAAAGCGGCCCATCCGGCCCGTGAACAGAGATCGACGCTAGAACAGCTTCGGGCCGGCTTGATCGAACTGCGTAAGAAGTATAGTTAACCCTCACCCAGGTTGTTAATATCCAAATGTAGGGCAAGGGCTTGTCCCTTGCCGGTTGAAAGGGAAGCCAAAACCCTCACCCAAGTTTTCGTTGCCTAATGGCTATAACTCGACTCCCTCTCCCACAGGGAGAGGGACGTGTGGCATCGTTAAAAGCGAACAAAAGACTTGGGTGAGGGTTTAAGGTTGTTCAGTGATAATTATTGGCGTTAAAGAGGCATCGGCTCCGGCGCGGGTTGAATTTGCGATCTGTTCTCTTGAATGATATAATTTTCATTAAATGATTTCAGAAACAATAAAAGAACAGATCGATGATATTTCAAGGCAAATAATCGAAAAGTACAAGCCTAATAAAATTATTTTATTCGGTTCCGCCGCGACTGGTGATTTTAAAAAAGACAGCGACCTTGATTTCATTGTTATTAAGGAAGATACTCCTTTTCTGGGCCGCGAGAGGGCGAGAGAACTTAGGAAATTGATTTTAAAAAAAATCCCTGCTGATTTTCTTATCTATCGTCCCGCGGAATTTAAAAAACGCGAGGAATTGGGGGATCCATTTATCAAAGCGGTCATAAAACAGGGGAAAGTGCTTTATGGTTCATAAGACGCTTGTTCAGGAATGGGTTGAGAAAGCGGAAGAAGATCTTGGGTTTGCCTCAAAAACTTTAGCCGATCCTGACATAACCTATTACGCCCAAATATGTTTTCATTTTCAACAAGCGGCCGAAAAATATCTCAAGGCATACATTGTCGCTTTTAACCTTGAATTCAAAAAGACGCATGATCTTCCGGAATTACTCCGGCTTTGTGTTGAAAAGGAACCAGAACTGGAAGCGCTGGCAAATGAATGCGAGCTTTTAACGGATTATTACATTGAGACCCGGTATCCTGTTCATTGGCCTTCAAATGTTTCAAAAGAAGAAGCGAAAGAAGCCCAAAGAGGAGCAATCAAAATAAAAGAAGCAATGCTGAAATTTCTTTCCCCCATTCTTTCTTAGCTTTTAGTGATACTTAACGTCCCTCTCCCTGTGGGAGAGGGAGTCGAGCGATAGCCATTAGGCAATTAAAACATGGGTGAGGGCTTAAGGTTATTCAGTGATAATTATTGGAGCTAAAGAAGCATCGGCTCCGGCATCAAGATCAGCGGTTGGTTGGCGAAGTTCAACTCGTGAATTTGTCCATTGATTATCATTTATCACATAATCCCGGCCATTATCAGCTCTGGCCACAAAATATCTTTGGCCATTAATATAGGTCACTCTAATTGGATTTGTATGGGAGTTGCAAGGGGTAGTTGGCTTTGGCGCACCGGGCGTATACTCTTCTTCCCACTTATTCTCGGTTACTTTAAAAAACTTTTCGCCTGATCTCGCGTAGGTTGTTCCGCTGACATCGGTCCTGATAAATGTTCCTTGCGGAATAGCTGTTCCTGGCGCTGGCGCCGTTGTGGCTGCCGGTGTCTCCGTAGGGGCGGTTACCCCTGAAGCGGCATTGATCAAGGCGGCGTCAGAGGCGGCATTATTGGTCATAATTCCCAGGTCAGCAACCATTGTTGGATTTGCGGTTGTGTCGATTATAGATGGCTGACCGGCAGTTGTTGAATACAGGGTGGTTAAAATGGCGATACAACCGCGGCCGATCTCCGTGTTATCTTTCCACCCGGCAATAATAGTTCTAACCGGGTTCCCCTCCCTGGCAAAGTCAGGGTTCATGAACGAGTCGGTCCCCATCAATGCCTGGAGCGCTTTATAGCGCGGGTCGGCTTTAATTTTGTTAGCGTCAAACGGCGGGGTCCCGTCTTTTTTGTGCTCTGTGGTCAGCGCGACAATGGTATTGGTCACTACCGCCTGGAAAGTCGGCGCGTCAAATTCACCGACCTTAAGGAGGGGAGTTATTTGGGCGATCGCCGGGTTTGGTTCTGTTGGAGCTGGTTGGCCGGCCGCTGGCTGGGCTTTGACCAGGAGCTGGAAGAGGCCCTGGCGCATTAGCGGGAGGGTGGCGGCGATTTTGGCTTTGTCTGCTGGGTTGTTTTGGTTCCTGACTAGATCAGAGTAAAGGCCAGTAAAACGATCAATGGTCCAAAGCTCGCTCATTTTTTGCTCAGCAGCTGGACCATATAAACCTGAAATATATGTTTTAAGGGTATCCCCAAAAGGAAAAGACCCAAAAAACTGCTCCGAAGTTGATGGTGCTAATGAAGTGCTATTTTCAGGAGTAGCCGGTGGTTGTGCCGCGTCTTGCAGTCTTGCGGCAAAAATAGCGGTATATATTGGAATTACTGTATCAGCCTTTTGCTTTTCTGATCGTTCCTCGCGATGATCAAGAACATCAACATAAAGTCCGACAAAACGATCTAAGGTCCAGGCCTCTCTCATCTTTTCAGTGCTGGAACTCCCATATAATGAACTGATAGCGTTTTTGATAGGGGTTTCATTACTACCGAATTGGGCGAAAAATGTGTCTGCTGTGCCAGACTGAATATGTAATAAGCGCTCCAATGCTGTACGCATTTTTGGCAATAAAGCCTCAGTTTTTCTTCTTTCTGCCGGGTTATTTTGTTGATCAACAATGTCAACATAAAGGCCAATAAACCGATCAAAAGTCCATGGTTCATTGATTTTTCCGCTATGAGCAGGTCCATATAATGCAACAATGCCATTTTGAATAGCTCCGTCAAAATCACCGACCATTCTAAAAAAAGCTTCGCGAGAATATGATTGGGCAGGATTTATAGGGGGGAGCCAGCTTAGTGCGTTATTAATTCTTGCTAAAATGTTGCTGGCGTTATTTGCCGGTTTTTCGGCATTCGTTTTTATTGTTTTTATTGTTGTTTCAAGTAATTGAAAAGTCCCGTTTTGCCTGGCTGTTTGGGCCCAAGCCTCTGTGGAAAATTTGATTGCTTTATACTCTTCAAGCAAGGAGTTAATGTTCCAAGGTTGTTGTGCGAATTTATTGGGGCCTTCTTGCGGTCCATATCGAGAAATATAAACAGCTTGTAGTCTAGTCCTTAAGCCTTGTATAGCATTGGGATCAACGCCTTCAATAAGACCGGGAGATACTTTTGTTGCTGTTGGATTGGGTGCGCCTGGCCCGATAATTCCGCCGTTTTGCCAGCTCTCATTTGTTGATACTCCATTTGGCAAGGATCTTGTTATTTGGACTGTTTCTGTGTTGAAGAGGATCCCCTCATGGCTGTTTGCTGGTGCGGTTGAAGCCACTGGTGGGGACGAAACGGAAGCGACAGGGTTGTTTGCCGTGACTGAAGGAGTGTTTGGCGGGTTGTCATCAGATAGCTTTCTGGTGATCCAATTGATTGCCCTATAAAAACCATCATAACTAGGATAAATTACCATTTTTCACCTTTAGAAGCTGAGAATATATATAATTGATTATAATAAACTTTGTTTATCTTTTTCAACTGTTATCGATACCTCGGAGTTCCCCCACCGCCGCCTCCTCCCGTTGAGGGGGTGGTGGTGCCGCCGGGTCTTGGCATTTTGTTGATATATTTATCCCGGAGTCCTTGCATCGTATGCGTCGATTCTGTTTGATGGTCGCGTTGATATTGATCAATTAATTGGCGCATCTCAGCCTCTAATTTCGCGCGCAGTTGATCGGCTTGCGTTGAGGTGTCGTCTTTGATCGCCTCGGCGGATTTTTTGTAGATTTCGAGGGTCGCTTCCAGTTCTTGTTTGGTTCGCGGTGATTCCCCGGCTTTTGCCAGATAATACTGGGCGTAGCCTCTTTGGGTCGCTGTGGTCCCAGCCGGTTGATTGGCCAGGAAATTGGTCATTGGTTGTTTATCCTTAATTGAGGAGGCTAGGAAGAACCGGGCTTCCAGCCGGCCGTGAATGACGACCGCATTTTGGTCTCTGCCATGATTGAATTCGGCCTCCGGTGGAATAGCATCAATTAAGGCGTAAGCGTCTGCTCTGTCAGTCCCCGTGTTCCGTTGCGCCAGCTGGCCGGCGATCGTCAGGGTGATCGAGTGGATTTGTCCCTGGTGGCCTGTTCCTTCCGTTCCCATGGCGGTTACCAATGCCTTCAAGCTTTCTAATTCGGTCTTAGCTCCGCTGATATTAGGAGGAGAAGCCCCAAGCATATCTTGGATTTTTTGGGTTTGTTTCTCGACGATCTTCCGGTAGATATCTCGTTTTTGTTCGGCAGTCAAGGTTTGTCCGTTAAGGAAGGTGATTAATTCGGTATATTTCCCTTCTTTAATGGCGAGATCAACAATATAATCGATTGCTTGCGGATTTCCCTTTAGGACGGAAGCGTGTTCGCCGGTGTTATAAATTGCGATTGCGTCGTTATAGGTTCTGCCCCTTTCCTGAAGCGCGGTCATTGCCCGGCGGTAACCTTCTCCTTCCTGTGTCCCCGTCGCGCTGGCGTCGGGCGATTTGCCGGTCCTAATCCAGGTGGTCAGGTCTTCGCCGGTCTGTTCCGCCGAGCGGGGTTTAAAGGCGCTGACTATTCCTTGCAGTTCAGGGACTCCCCAATCGGCGCAAATTCCGGTCATGGAGCCCATCATGGCGTTAAAAAGGTATTGTTCAAGCTGACTTTGGTTGGCGATGGTCCCGGCGGCAACCCGTTTCTTAATCTCTTCGAGAACCTTTGTCTCAACTTTAGTGGACAGGTTCCCTGCGACCGTGTTTGCGGCGGCTAACCTTTCCTCTGGAGTTGGGGGATTTCCCAAAACAACTCCGGTCCAACCGGCGGTCCCGATCCCGCTAAGGGTTGTTCCGATCTGGTCAAAGTTGACGGTGACCAGGTAGCGTGTATTGCGGAAAGTCTCCAGGACCTCGCCAATCGGTCGGCCCGATCTTTCAGAAACGGTCTTAACGACATCGAGGTAGCGGCCCAGTTCGTTGGTATCCCAAACCTGGTCGGTATCGGTCTTATTATAGGCGGTAAAAACGTTAGCTTGCCTGTCATCTTGCGCGCCAACCAGTCCCAGGGCGACTGCGTCTTCGCGGCTGATCGTCCCATCATTGATCCGGCGGACATTGGCCGCTGAAACGGTGATCCCCCGGTCGCTAAGCTGCTGCCAAATGCGTTGACCATTGGCGTTAAGCCCGATTGGACGGGGAGTGGGGCGTGGGGTGGTTGAGGTTCCTGGAGTTTGGTCAGGGGCGGGTCTGGCGGTCCGTTGTGTAACTTGGGTTATTGGATAATGAGTATCACGGACAACCCATTCAAGCAGACCAGCGCCTTGCTGGACCCTGATTTCAGTCGGCTGACCCTGGCTATTTAAGACAACTTGACCATTGGCCAGAGATTGGGTGATGATCTTATAACCATTTCCCTGTTTCTCCGCCAAAACTAATACATCGCCTTGGTTGGCGGTGTGGATGGTTAATACAACCTGGTTGGCCGGTAAATTATACGAAATGGCTTGAAGATTAATTGCATTTGCTGGCAAGGGATTGGTTTTGAGTTGTTCTATTTTATAATTGGCGTTTCTGTTTTCCTGTTGAACTTGTGCCTGTCTGGTTCTTGTTTCTGCCTGAATCCTTGCGGTTCTGGTGCTATCTGCCGTTGTAACGCTAGCAGTAGCTGTGTTATATCTGGTTTTTAGCGCGTCGGGGAGGTCGTTGGTGTTAAAGGTTGGTCCTGTTTTTGTTGCGGTTTGAAAAGCGGTGAGAGCGGTCTCATAGGCTATTTTGGCCGCATCAAGTTCCTGTTGGGTGGCTGGGGGATCGGTTCTTTCTAGTAAAGCTTTATAAGCGGCAGCTTTGGTTTCGAGTTCGGCAAGAGCAGTGGTGTGGCTTTGTTTTGTTTGATCTGTTTGACACTCATATATCTCGTTGGCATTACAGCCGGCTTCTTTCAAAGCGGCTTCGATCAAAGCGTCACCGGAAAGGGGCGGCTGTTGAACGCCAAGTCTATGTAATGATTCAAGTGAAAGGCCTTTTGCGGCCAATTTAGCCTTAACTGATGCCAGATTAAACCTGGTTGAGGTGCCATTGAGGGCCGTGGTTAGCCTATCTAAAGCGCCTGTAACATTAGTTGCGTTGTAGCTTGAAATAGACGAAGTTGCGGTGGCCATTGATTGAGCGACTGCTCTGGTTTGAGTAGCGGGCCCTTGCCTGTCATTGGTTTTTTCAAATTTATCTTGGCCAACAGATATGGGAATGTTAAAATTATCAACAAAAGTTACAATCTTGGCAACAGCAGGTCCGTGATTAGCTGTGCGACTCCAGGTGTTTAAATGAACCCCTGATCCTTCTCCGTTAACTCCCCATGTATTCATTTGTTGATTCCCCCTTAATAAAACTAAAGCCCGTATTTCGACAAGCTCAATACAAGCCTGTAAAATGCGAGCTGAAAAATCGTCTTTTCTCGTCGAAAACTACCGGTACAGGCAACCGAGAGTCTTCCCTCACACTTATTATATCGTATTATAGGGGAAAAAACTTGCATGGGATTCCCGAACCCTCACCCAGGTTAAAACCACTGCATGGCTTATCGTTAACGGCCCTCTCCCGGGGGGAGAGGGGGTGGTTAGCTTGGCCTCCGGCCCTCACCCGAGTGGGATCAACTTGATTAGTCATCGTTGCCTGCCCTCTCCCGGAGGGAGAGGGGGTGGTTTATCTTGAAAAGCTTTAATATATGAAAAAAGGTCACATTTAAGCCTTTTTCTGAAGGTGGCTTTGTCGCTCAATATTTCCTTGTTAGTATAGCGAAAAATAGCGACCCCCATTGATTCAATAATGGCTTGCCTTTCCTGGTCGTATTCTTTTTGTTTATTATGGATACTTCCATCGATTTCAATCCCGAGGAGTATTTCATGACAATAAAAATCGAGGATAAAGCCTTTGATAACATACTGACGCCTGAACTTAAGGTTAAACAGCTTCCTTTCACGAACGACTTCCCAAAAAAACCGTTCAGCTTTGGTTAAATCCTTTCTAAGTGTTCTGGAAAACTCTTTTTTAATCTGTTTCATAACCAATATATTACTATATTTAAACCTCACAGTCCCTCTCCCTATGGGAGAGGGCGTTAAGCAGATGCCTTTCAAGTTGTGTCAGCTTGGGTGAGGGCTTTGGGCTAACCTCACAGTCCCTCTCCCTATGGGAGAGGGCGTTAAGCAGATGCCTTT
>JAHJKL010000050.1 GCA_018822365.1 Candidatus Margulisiibacteriota bacterium | reverse complement strand
GGTTCAGGTCCTCAATTACGGAGATCTTCATCCGGTCGAATTTAGCTTCGTAGCTCAAGTTCCCTTGTTGATCGTATTTATGGATCACTCCCTGGTGCAGTTCCCAGATCTTGCCGGTAAAGTTCGCTTTATCGGCAAGAATGGTCCGGGGGAAAGCCCCGGGCTGGACTTCGTAGACCATGACCTTGCTCATGGTCCTGTTCTTCATATTGACCTGATTGGCATAGTAGAAGCGGTTCTGGGAATCCTTGAAAAAGACATTGTCTTTGACCTCTGGAAGGGGCTGCTGCTGAATGATCTGGCGGATGATCTGGCTGGAAACAAAATTGGCGTGCGGCACGATCTTTTCGTTGGTAAAAAAAGCCAGGAGACTGACCAGAAAGCCAACTAAAAGGATCGGACGGGCTAAACGAAAAAGGCTGACTCCCGAGGTCCGGAAGGCAGCCATTTCGTTATCTTTGCAAAAACGCCCCACCGCCATGGTCGTCCCAAAAAGGGTCGAGACCGGAAAGGTCAAAACCAGGATCGACGGAAGCTTGTAAGCCAGCAGCTTAAGGACCGCCAGGAACGGCACACCCTTATTAATGATCAAATCGGCCATCGTAAATAGCAGGTCGACCGTCATCACCAGGATAAAGCCGACCACTCCAATAAAAAAGGGGCCAAGCATCTCGCGGATGACATAACGGTCAAGAATCTTCATCGGTTTAGTCTGAATCTCGGCGTCGTTTGACTTCCCGCCGTTTGGCCTCCTCTTCCTCTCTTCTCCTGCGTTGCGAAGGCTTTTCGTAGAATTCCCGCTTCTTCATTTCATCCAAGGTCCCTTCGTGGCGCAGTTTCATCTTGAACTTGCGCAGAGCCTTATCGAGTTCCTCGCCTTTGCGGATCTCAATTTTTGGCATTCTCTTTTCCTCCTCTCTGTATCGGTTTTTCGTATTCGTATTCCAAACAGCACAGCAGGCGGCCGCAAACCCCGGACGTTTTGGTCGGCGAGATCGCCAACCCCTGGTCTTTAGCCATTCTGACCGTAACGTGTTTCGGTTTATCCAGCCAGACCGAACAACAAAGCGCGCGGCCGCACGGGCCAAGCCCGCCAAGAAGGCGGGCATCATCACGCGGCGAAACCTGCCTCAGGTCAACCCGGGCTGACAGGGTCACAGACAGGTCGCGTGAAAGCTCACGCAGGACAGGCGGCTTATCGTTATTCCCTTTGTTCCGGTAATAGATGATCAACCGGCTGTTGTCAAAAAGATACTCCAGGTTGATCACCTTGATCGGCAGTTCGTATTCCTTGACCTTTTGCGACGCCGCCTGCAGAGCCTGAACCTCTCGCTCCTGGATCTGCCGCTCCTGTTCCATATCCTCAGGTGTTGCGTAGCGCAAGACTTTTTTCAACCTGACATCCCTGGACAGGGCTCTGGAGGTCCCGGCCGATAAAGCAATGATCTCGCCAAACTCCACCCCCCGATCGGTTTGGACAATAACGGGTGAGCCGATCTTGATCGACTCTTCCCGGTAACCGGTGATCGGGCAGATCCGGCTGAACTTGCGCAACTTGATCCCTAATTTTTCCTTCATACATCTCCCATTTTCAAACAAGCTACATCAAGCGCTAGTTTCGCGCTGACATAACGCTTAATATTTTTGATCGTCTCAAGCAGGATCCGGCTTAATTTAGCATCGCGCAGCTCATCGTGCGCGTAATAGACCAGGTCATATAGCAATTCTTCAAGCTGCTCCTTTTCTTTTTCCAGCCTGGCCGAAAAATCAAGCAATTCCAAAGGCCCCTTTTTTTTAACCCCTTTCAGGTCTAGCCGGAAATGAGCAAATCCTTCATTCAACTCAGGCGGCCTGGGGTCTTCGCCAAATATCACTCTCTGACAACGGGACAGGATCGTGTTTGGCAGGCGGTCATCCCGCTCCACCAGCAAAATAAAAATAACCCCTGGCGGCGGTTCTTCAAGCGTTTTCAGGAAAGCGGCCGACGCTTCGGGCGTTAACTTGTCCGCCGCTTCAATGATCGCGACAAGCCGCGGACCGGCATTCGGCCCATACCTGACCACCTGCTGAATTTCCCTGATCTGGTCGATCTTAATAGTCGCCCCTTCAGGCTTCAAGGTGACCAGATCGACTTTTCGGGTCCCCAAACTTTCGGCAAACTCCCTGGCCGCTTCGGCCTTGGCCGGCCCTGGGGGCCCAAAAAACAGATAGGCGGAAGCGATCCGCTCGCTGCGTATTATTCCCGCTAGTACAGGATGCACATTAAAATTATAGCACAATAAATGGGGCAAAAAAAGTCAGTGGGGAACTCCTTCCATAAAATATTTTCAGTGAAATTTATATAATTCATTAACGATAACTGCTTGGAGGCAAAAAATGAAAAATGTATTAGTGTTAGGCGCCGGCATGGTTTCAAGGCCTTTAGTTAGAGATCTATTAATAAGACAAGGACATCGAGTGACGGTCGCAGACGTCGATTTAGCGAGAGCCCGCTCCGTTATTCAGGGACATCCCAACGGGATCGCAGAACGGCTGGACGCGAGCAACAAAGGCCTGCTAGGGAAATTAATGGAAGGGACGGACATTGCTGTCAGCATGCTCCCGCCCAGAATGCACAGCTTGGTCGCCGAGCTTTCGATCGACAACGGCTCCCATCTTGTTACCGCCTCTTACGCCGGCAACACTAAAGCGTTCGACCAGCCGGCTCGCGACAAAGAACTAATTATTTTAAACGAAATGGGCCTTGACCCAGGTATCGACCATTTTTCCGCGATGCGCATTATCGAAGAGGTAACGGCCAACGGGGGAAAGATCACCGGGTTTTCTTCCTATTGCGGAGGTCTGCCGGCGCCGGAAGCCAACAATGCGTTGGGCTACAAGTTTTCCTGGTCGCCCAGAGGCGTCTTTGACGCCATGCGCAATAGCGCCACTTTTATGCGCGACGGCCAAGTTGTAACCATGCCGAACGAACAGCTATTCTCGAGTCCCAGCCAGCATCCGATCGAAGGGGTTGGGCTGCTTGAGGGCTACCCGAACCGCGATTCGCTGGGCTACATCAAAGCTTACGGCCTGAACGCCATTCAAAACATGCTCCGGGGAACCCTGCGGGTCGCCGGCTGGTGCGCTTTTTGGGACAAGGTCGCCAAAACCGGCATTCTCCAAGAAGCCCCCATCGACCTCAACGGACAAAGCTATGCCGGCCTGACGAAAGAGTTAATCGGCGCCGACCCTGCCGAGAATGTAACAGCAGCTTTTGCCCGCTATCTCGGAGTCGATCCGGCCTCAATCATGATCGAACAAGCCCGGGAACTTGGCCTTTTCGAAGAAACGCCGATCCCGGCCGGCACGAAAACGCCGGTCGACGCCCTCTCGACCATCGCGCAGGAGCGGATGCAATTCCGGGCCGGAGAAAGAGATATGTCGGTCTTGCAGCATACTTTTCTCGCGGCTTACAATGACAGGCGGAAAAAAATAACTTCGACCTTAATAGATTTCGGCGTCCCGGGCAGAGACTCCTCAATGTCGCGCCTGGTCGGGTTGACGGCGGCAGTTGGGGTCCAACTTGTCGCTGAAAACAAAGTTTTAGGCCGGGGCTCTTTGATCCCGACCACACCGGATATTTACAAACCGGCGCTGGCGATCCTAGGAACCCTGGGCGTAGAAATGAAAGAAACGGTTGAAGACGTAAAATCCTAGGCTGTTTATGCCAGCTTTTATTGGCACGACGCGTAAATCAGGGAATATCCTTGTCGCCGGCCGAACGCTGACGCCACCGGAATACCGGGCTGTCGCTCCTTATTTGGGAATGTCTCTCGACCGTAGAATAAAAATGGCAACCCGGGATGCCAGCTTCCGTTCGCTTCAAACGCGTTTACAAAACCGCGAAACCTCTCCTTTGGCTTACTTCATATTTAATACGCCTTGTAATCAAGCCTGTGACTTCTGTTTTTTTGACCCCGGCGACCCTTCCACTTCAAAGATCGACTGGGAAGCAGCTAAGGGCAAGATTATTCAAGCCAAAAAGGATGGTTTCCAGGTTAAAATATATCCCAAAGAATTCAATTATAACGACCAGGTCTTCGGCCATTCCCTGGAATTAATGGATCTCGCCGGAGAAACATTTGCGATCACCAACGGCATCAAAGGTTTCCGGCCAAGCCATTTGACCGCTCTGGCTCATTCCAGTTTGCGCCAGCTGGTAGTCAGTTTTCTGCCGAGAGGAAAACATGCCACCCACGGCCGGGACCGCTATAACGCGGTCGAAAGGACTATCCGCGGGCTGGCAGAATTCAGCCGTCAGGGACTAACCAGGCCTTTTACGGTCGGCTTGTTCTGTCAGGTCGACCCGCAGGACCCGGCCATTGTTTTGGAAGCCGCGGAGGCGGCGGTCAATTTAGGAGTCGACACTTTAAATTTCAGACTAACTTTACCATTAGGGAACGCTCGATTAGACAATCGCG
Source organism: Candidatus Margulisiibacteriota bacterium (assembly GCA_018822365.1). Lineage (NCBI taxonomy): Bacteria > Bacillati > Candidatus Margulisiibacteriota > Candidatus Margulisiibacteriota bacterium. The sequence goes on along the minus strand of JAHJKL010000050.1, from coordinate 354 downwards.
TAGTGACTGGCGAGGACTTTGACCGCGTGCTGCTGGCATTTATCGACGCCAGAATTAGATGGCCGAAAGAAACAATCAAACTGCTTTTGTCTTCGGCAACCTTTGGTCCGAATTATTACTCGAAAGGAATGTTCCGCTACCAACTAGGACTGGATCGCGACCCTTACTTCGCTTCGAAATACCCCTGCCCCATGATCGACCGGCCCGAATCGTTCTCGCTCCTGCTCCCGCAGGAACGACGGGTTTTCTGCCCAACTTTGGTCAGTCAAGCACCCCTTGAAAGCAGTCCACTGCCTGATTTTTGCCAGCCCTGCGACGTTCTGGAAATTTGTCGCGGCGGTTGCGCCGCCCGCC
>JAHJKL010000049.1 GCA_018822365.1 Candidatus Margulisiibacteriota bacterium | reverse complement strand
GCCTCCCGCCGCAAAGCGGAGGAATATATCAAACAAGGGTGGATCAAGGTCAACGGCCAGGTCGTGACCGAGCTGGGGACGAAGATCGATCCGGCTACAGATAGGGTAGAGCTTAGCGAACAGGCCCACAAACACCAGGAAGAGTTCATTTATCTCCTGATGAATAAACCGGTCGGTTATGTCACCAACCTCCCCCAGGCTGGCGAAAAAGAAGCAATCGACCTGTTACCGGCAAAATTAAAGAACCTTCACCCGGTCGGCCGCCTCGATAAAGATTCCGAAGGGCTCCTCCTCCTGACCAACGACGGGGTCGTCGCCCACCGGCTCTCCTCCCCCAAATTTGAGCACGAAAAAGAGTACGAAGTGACGGTCGACCGGCCGATCGCCCCGGACGTCATCGCCAAATACCGTCAGGGGATAATAATCTTAGGGGAAAAAACCAAACCGGTCCTGGTCAAAAAAATGACCGGCGCGACCTATACCTTTATCCTGCGCGAGGGAAAAAACCGCCAGATCAGACGGATGCTCGACAAGTTTGGCTACAACGTCCTCCGGCTCAAAAGGGTCAGGATCGCTAATTTGGAGCTGGGAAACCTGCGGCCAGGCCAATACCGGCTGATCAAATCGTCGGCAATCGTTGCGCCCACTCCTATTGAGTGATATAATTTTTTTCTAGATGAGCAATTTTAAATTCACCAAAACCCCACTGGCCGGCGTCATTGTCATTGAAGGGCGCTCGTTCACCGATAACCGTGGGTTTTTTATGGAAACCTACCACGCCAGAACTTTTGCCGAGAACGGGTTGATCACCCGCTTTGTCCAGGACAATCACAGCCGCTCCCAAAAAGGAGTGGTCCGTGGTTTGCACTACCAGCTCCCTCCCCACCCGCAAGGAAAACTGGTCAGCGTCATGAAGGGGAAGATCTTTGACGTCGCCGTCGACCTGCGGAAAAGCTCGGCAACTTTTGGCAAATGGCACGGCGAGCTCATCGATGTCACCAAACAGCTCTATATCCCCGAAGGTTTTGCCCACGGCTTTCTCTCCCTGGAAGACGAGACAGATGTTTTATACAAATGCACCGACCTCTACGACCCGGCCTGCGAGCGGGCCATTGTCTGGAACGACCCCGACCTTGGGATCAAATGGCCGCTGGAAGGGTTTACCCCTCTGGTTTCCGATAAGGACGCCAAAAGTCCGGCGTTCAAGACCATCGAGCCCTTTAACTAGGAGGAAAAAGATGAAAAACCCGCTCTTCATTATAGTAGCCCTGCTCTGCCTCACCCTGGCCGCTGCCGCCAAAGATCAATCGATCATCGTCAACGGTTTTGGATCTGTCCAGGTCGAACCGGACACCGCCAACGTTCAGTTAGGGGTTGAATGCTCCGGCAAGAGCGCCCAGGCGGCCCAATCGGAAAACGCCCGGCTGATGAAACAGGTCGTGGAAGCGATCGAAAAGAACGGGATCGCCAAAAAGAAGCTCGCAACTTCAAACTTTAACATTTGGCCGGAGGTCAGGTACGAACAGAATCAGCCGCCAAAAACTGTCGGCTACCGCTGCGGCAACCAGGTCAACGTCACCATTGAGGACCTTACCTTGATCTCAAAAGTGATCGACTCCGGGATCGCCGCCGGGGCCAACAATGTCCGCGGCCTTCATTTCTCCCGCCAGGACGATAAAGAAGCCAAGCGGCTCGCCCTCTCTGACGCGGTTGCCGCCGCCAGCGAAAAAGCCAAAACGATCGCCAAAGCGGCCGGGCTAAAAATAACCGGGGTACAATCTATAATTGAAGGCGGGACAAGGATCGCCCCAACGCAAAACAATCAAATGGTGGGGATGGCTAGCTTAAAGTCTGAAAGAGCTGAAACACCGGTCTCACCAGGATTGATCGAGATCAGCGGCTCGGTCTCCATCACCTACTCTGTCGAGTGATCAGGAAATCTTAGATCCGTTGGGGACATCCTTCAGCGGTGAGAGGATAGTAATAACGCTCCGGTCTTCGTTTGACGCCGCCATCAGCATTCCGTGCGAGGTCACTCCGCGGATGGTCTTGGGCTCCAGGTTAGCCAGAAAAGCGATCTTCTTGCCGACGAGCTCTTCTTTGGTATAGTGCAGTTTGATCCCGGCCACAATTTCGCGCTCTTCACCGCAGTCGATCTTCAGCTTCCAGAGCTTATCGGCCCCGGGAACCTCTTCGACTTCTTTTATTTCGGCAACCCGCAGGTCGAGCTTTTTAAAATCGTCAAACGTAATGTTCTCCATCGCTATTCTCCCTTCCGAGCTTTTTCTTTTTTCTCTTCGCGCAGGCGCGTGACGACTTTTTCTCTCTTTTCAGCCATCCGGTCAAGCTTGAAAACAAAGAAAAGCACTTCCGCGACCAAAGTATATAATTCCGGCGGGATCTCGGAGTCGATCTCCAGCTTGGCGAGCAGTTTGGCCAGCTCCGGGTCTTCGTAGAGCGGGATCTTGTTCTCTTCGGCGATCCGGAGGATCTCGTCCGCCATCATCCCCTTCCCGGTCGCCAGGACCATGGGGGCCTTGTCCCGGTCAATGTCGTAGCGGACCGCGACCACGGTCTTGCGTTCCGGTTTTTTTTCGCCTTCGTTTGGTTGTTGTTTTTCTTCTTCAGCCATTTTTATGCCTCAATGTCAATCCGCTTCAAGGCATTCTCGATCGACGGCAGCAGGGGGATCAGGTAAGCCTTGGTATTGCACATCGCCTTGTCAACTTTGACCTGGTAGCCGGTGATCAAAAAGTTCTTGTCCGACAACTTCTTCTGGAATTCACCAAATTCCTGGGCGATCAGGGCGCGGCCATTGTCGCCGTAATCCTTCTCGGCAAAGACAAAGACAACATAGATCTTGTTATCTTTAACGATCATCGAAATGACCATCTTCCCTAATCCATCGGTCTCAAAAGCCATGACCACCTGGGTGTTGCGCGGATCGATCTTGGCTTTTTTCCCTTCGCCGTCCCGCTTGATGACGATCTCAAAATCCTTGGGAGGATTGATCATGGTGTTGGGGATCTGCTGATAATGATAGTTGACCTCGGTCCGCCCGCTTTGCGACAGGATCGATTGGGCGACCACATTTTGCATCATCCGGTCAAGTTTGCCGGAAAACTCTTTAACCGCCGAGGCCAGGAGTTCTCCCTGGGCACCTCGGGCCTTTTCTCCTCCGGCCTTTTCCTTAACTCCATTTAAAAGCGCTTTTAGGGCTTTAGCGTCGGTAAGCAGGGAGTTGCGGTCCAGCGGGGTCCCTTTGGTCGCAAATTGATCGGAGATCGTTTGGAACATTTCATCAAATTGGCCAAGCATCGCCGTCAACTGGGCGACCAGGCTCGAATCGAGCAGTCCTTTGCCGCTCATCAGGGCCGACGCCAGGTTGCTGATCCCTGACTGGAGGCCTGAAATCTGGCTCGCCATGCTTGGATTATCCGCCAGGTATTGGCCAAGGACTTTGACCGCTTCAGGAGAGTCGACCCCTTTCATTACCAGCATGGTCGCCGCCTGCTGCATCGCGTCCGATTTGTTGGTCCCCTGCATCATGTTCATTATCTTAACAAAATTGCCCCGGGAGAGTTCCAATCCATTGCGGAGCATCAGCGAGGCAAGCTTAGAATTAAAATCGCTTGGTTCTATTTGTAATGAAAGAAGATGCGAGCGGACATCTTCGATCGTCAAATTGCGGGAAATTGAGGCAGCCGGTTTGGCCGGTGCCGCCGTCGCTGCCGGAGCGGCAGTCGCGGCCGCTTGCTGGGAAGGCGCTACCTGGCCAGGTTTGACCGGAGCGGCCTGGTTGGCCGCGTTTTGGGCGGCATTTGACTGTGAACTGGAGGAGGAAGAAGTTGTTGGCTTACCACTCGGCCAAATAATTGGCTTACCAGGATGGACACCGCCGCCTTCTGCGTGAAATTCAGACATAATATTTTATCGGATTATACAGGAAAAATATTGCGGTATCCAGAGGGGGATTACTTAGCAGCTTTTTCTGGCTTCCCAGCTGGAGCCGCTTTGGCTGGTTGAGCCCCCGGGGCCGCTTTTTCTTTGACCTTTTCGTCTGCCACGGCAGTCGCGTCTTCCGCGGTCGCTTCACCAACGATCGGCGCCGCCGCTGGGGCAACCTCTTCTTCCTTCGCTGGCGGGACGCAGGAAGCGATCATATCCGCCGCGTTGGAAAGCAATTTATATTTTCCTGAAGGAAGATCGGAAACATGCAAAGAATCGTTGATCAATAAAGCAGTGACATCAACATGGAACTTCTCCGGAATATCGCCAGGCAAACACTCGATCTCAACTTCACGCAAGCCATGGACCAAAATACCGCCACTTTCCTTCACTCCAGCTGGGATCCCGGTCAATTCGATCGCCACTTTGGTCTTGATCGCTTCATCCATAACAATGTGGTTAAAATCAATATGGAGGATAGTTCCTTCAACCGCGTCAAATTGAATGTCCTGGGTCAAAACCTGAAGGGTTTCCCCCCCGACTTTCAGCGAAGCAATGGTGTTTTTCCCTGTTTCAGAGCCCAATATTTTAGTTAAAAAAGCTTTTCGTTCGATTGCGACGGCAACCGGCTTGATCTTACGCCCATAAACGATCGCGGGAATAAAGCCCTCTTTTCTTAAGCTTTTCAGCTTTTTTGTCCCGATCGCTTCTCTCTTTTTCGCTGCCAGTTCAACTTTTTTCATAACCTTACTATTTTAGCAAATTGCCAGGCATTTGTCAAAAGGGAGGAAGCTAAATCACGACTTAAAGTAGTACAACCAGCGGCTAAACGCCGCGGTTATTTAATTAAATATCGAGCCTAATCGCGACGTTTAGTCGCGGGGAAAAACACGCCCAATTGGATTCATTACTCCTCAGGATATTCCTTCTCCAGGCGATTATCCTTATACCATTTGAGGATATCGCGCGCGACAGTCGCCGCCGCCCGATCGCCATGTTCGCCATGTTCAACAAAGGCGGCAATAACGATCTCCGGATCGTCATAGGGAGCGTAGCAAATGAACCACGCGTGAGGCAATCCGGGATTCTGCGCGGTACCTGTCTTTCCGGCTGCCGGGATCCCCGGTACGTTTGCCGCCCGGCCGGTCGCCCGTTTCACTACCTCTCGCAGAGCATCACGAACAATTTTAACGGTAGCCATGCTTCCGGGAAGGCTCCCGATCTCCCGCGGTTTTTGCTGATAGAGGATCTCCCCATCCTTTTTTCTGATCTCTGAAACGATGTAAGGCTTCATTTGCCGCCCGGTAGCGATCGTTCCGTAAAGTTTGGCCATTTGGACCGGAGTTACCTGGAGAAAGCCCTGTCCGATCCCATAATTGATCGAGTCCCCTTCATACCACCCTTCGCCAAGCGCCCTCTGCTTCCAGGCGGTATCGGGGACTAAGCCGAATTTCTCATGCGGCAGATCGATCCCGGTCTTCTCCCCCAAACCATATTTTCTGGCATATTCTGCGATCGATTCGGGGCCAAGCCGCCGCCCCAGCTCATAAAAAACAATATCGCAGGAATTGACCAGACCATCTTCCGCCGTGATCCGGCCGTGGCCGCTCTCTTTCCAGCAGCGGGCGATCCGGCTATTGATCCGGTAATAGCCGGGACAAAAAAACGATTCTTTGGCCTGGGTCAGGTTCTTTTCCAGCGCAGCGGTCAAGACCGCCGCTTTAAAGATCGAGCCGGGAGGATAGATCGCCAGTGCCCGGTTCATAAAGGGATGCTGTTTTTTTTCAAGTTTCTCCCAATCCACCGATTCAAGTTGCTTCACAAAGATATTCGGGTCGTAATTCGGATGACTGACCAGGGAAAGGAGTTCCCCGCTTCGCGGATCAAGGACCACCACCGCTCCGATCTTTCCTCCCAAAGCGACATCAACCGCTTGCTGAAGCTCAATATCAATTGTCGTGAAAACATTGGCTCCCGGCACCGGATCGACCGTGCCTAAAACCCTGATCGGGTTTCCTCGGACATCCACTTCGATCTTCTTCCCCCCGTCCTTCCCCCTGATCAATTTATCGTAGATCTTTTCGATCCCGTCCTTACCAATGGTATCCCCCAACCGGTAACCCTCTATCTTCAAGCGTTTGAGCTCGTCTCCTTCGATCTCGCCAACGTAACCGAGCAGATGGGCCGCCGCCTTGCCATATGGATAAAGCCTGACCGGATGAACAACAACCTCGACCCCTTTCAATTCTTTACCCAGCTCTTCCACGGTGATCGCGGTTTTCAGGTCAAGGTTGTCTTTGATCAGGATCGGCCGGTCGGCCCGTTTTTTTGGCTTGACCTCTTCGCCAAGGATCGAGCTTAGTTTTTTCAAGACCTGGTCGCGGCGTTCCGGATCGTTGTCGGAGAGAAGCTGGGGCATGACCTGAATGGAAAAGACCGCCTGGTTTTGGGCAATGACCTTGCCGCTCCGGTCGTAAATAATGCCGCGCGGCGCGTAGATCGGGATGCTTTTTGCCGCATTTTCCAGCGCCAGACGCTGATATTTATCCCCTTCAATAACCTGAAGCTGAAAAAGCCGGCCAAAGATCACCAGGAACGCAAGGCCAATGACCAGCCAGATCGCCTGATCCTTATTCATTGACCAGTTTCTTTAAAACGTAGTAAATCGCCGGAACAAAGGCCAGGTTATAAATGGTCGTAAGAAGGACGATCAAGAGATAATAGAAAACTGAAAAATGGTTCCCCTGCCAAAAATAGATCACCAATCCCTCGCCGATCAAAACCAACGGAGTAATGATCGCCACCATGCTGGCGGCAAAAGAGCGGACATCCCCGACCACTTCATTGCTGATCCCGCCAACCAGGAGGCCGACCAAAACCTTGGTCAGAGTGTTAAGGTAAAGCCCAGAGGAAAAGAGGTCTTGCAGAAACCCGGCTCCGGCCGCGAAAAAGGTCGAGCCCCCCCGTTCCGCCATGACCGCGTAAACAATGACCGCGACCAGGAAAAGGTCCGGCATTGCCCCAAAGAAAGTCAGGAACGGCAGCAGGACTGTTTGTCCAAGGAGCAACACCAATAAGAACAATATTAATTTGAATGTCCGCATAAAAGCCTATTGGAAGATCAGAAAAACTTCTTCCAGTTTGGAAAAATTTACCGCTGGCCTGACCTTAACATCAAAAAACAGGTCGGAGTCTTTCTTTTTCACCGAAACAACCGAACCGATCGGAATTCCCGGTGGAAAGATCTTGGAAGCAGGTGAAGTAACGATCTTGTCGCCCACCTGAATATCCGCGACGGAACTGACATATTTCATCGCTAAAAACCGCTGGCTGGCAAATCCTTCGACCACGCCAAATTCCCTGTTCTGCTGGTCAACCGAGGCTACAGAGCTCTTTAGATCGGTGATCGGCAAGATCTTGGAACTGAACAAAGAGACCTCCACGACCCGGCCCACCAAACCCTCATCGACTATGACCGGCATATCGACTTTAACCCCGGAAAGGACCCCTTGATTGATCTCCATCAATGAGGTGTAGGGTGAAGCGCCGCGCGCCACAACCTGAGCAACGACAAGCTTAAAGCGGTAACGGTTTGACCCCTGAAATTCGAGTGATTGGCGAAGCCGGACATTTTCATTGACCAGCTCTTCAAACAGGGCAAGCTTGGCGATCGAAGTAAAAAGCCGGCTCTTGAGCTCCTTGTTCTCCTGGGAAAGATTGCGCAGCGACATCACCCCTGACGGAATGCCGACCACTCCCTTGACGACAAAATGGAGAGCCGTTTGGACCGGATAAATAACGGAGGTAAAGACCAGTCTTATCCCAAACGAGTTATTGATCGCGAAGTAAGAGAGAACCAGCGCCAGCAGAATGATAATTATAGCTGGACGATATGAGTTTTTCCTTCTAGTGCCACGGTATGGCTTCACTGATTACTCTTGGGCATGATCAGAACTTTTTTCAACGTGTCGATCTCTTCCAGTATCTTCCCGGTCCCGTAAGCGACGCAGGAGATCGGATCATCGACGACATATACCGGCATTTCGGTCTCCTGGGCCAAATATTTGTCCAGTCCTCTTAAGAGCGAACCACCGCCCGCCATGACGATCCCCCGGTCCATGATGTCGGCCGAGAGTTCCGGCGGGGTTTTTTCCAGGGTCATCCGGACCGCGTCAACTACCATTGAGACCGGCTCCGCCAAGGCGTCGCGGATCTCCGATGAAGTTAAAGTCAGCGTTTTTGGCAAACCGGTGACCAGGTCGCGGCCGCGCACTTCAATTGTTTTTTCTTCCGGCAAAGGATACGCGGAGCCAATGTCGATCTTGATCTGTTCGGCCGTCCGCTCCCCGATCAATAAGTTGTAGTTCTTGCGGCAATGCGAAACGATCGCTTCGTCCATTTCGTCCCCTGCCACCCGGATCGACTTGGAAACAACGATCCCGCCAAGCGCCAGGACCGCCACTTCGGTAGTCCCGCCGCCGATATCGACGATCATGCTCCCCTGCGCTTCAGAGACCGGCAGGTTGGCCCCGATCGCCGCCGCCATTGGCTCTTCCACCAGATACGCCTCCCGGGCGCCGGCATGCATGGCAGCATCCAATACCGCCCGTTTTTCAACGCCGGTGATCCCCGACGGCACACCAACTACGATCCGCGGACGGACAAAAGCGGAGCGCTGGTGGCTTTTATTGATAAAGTGGCGAAGCATCATCTCGGTGATCTCAAAGTCGGCGATCACACCGTCGCGCATCGGCCGGACCGCGACAATGTTAGCCGGCGTACGGCCCAGCATCCCTTTGGCTTCGTTGCCAAAAGCAAGGGGTTTGTTGTTATCTTTATTGATCGCGACAACCGACGGTTCGCAGAGAATGATCCCTTCCCCGCGGGCAAACACGAGCGTAGTCGCCGTCCCCAAATCGATCCCCAGGTCCCGTGAAAACTTTCCGAACACCATATCGTATACCGACATTTCCCCGTCCTCCTTAAATGATTGCCTGCCTGTCGGCAGGTTGGTTATTCAATGATAATCTTTGATTTGAATTCTTTTTTCAGCAGTAGTTGCTGCTGTTGCTTGGCTGTTTTCAGGCTCTTATACGCTCCCGCCTGGATCTTCCAATAAGAGCCATATTTTTTCAGGAAAGCGTCAAATCCTCTTTTCTTGACCAGCTCCAGATGATACTTAGCTTCGGTTAAAGAACGAAATGGCCCAATCTGTACCTTGTAATAAGTCCCGCTCCGCCTGGCCGCGACGCTCCGGGTTGACCGGTAAGCTGTCCGACGATATCGTTTGACCGATTTCTTTTTAACTGCCGGCTTCTCTTTGCTCCCGGCCCGCAGCGCTTTTTCCAGCTTGACCAGCGCTTCGTAAGACGGGGGGGGCTCCAGGACCATCGTCTTGCTCTCTCGCATCGGCTTTTTCACGGAAAAAAGGATCTTTTTCCCCAGCTGGAAACTGATCAAAAAACTACCGGCGATAAGCGCCACCAAAACAATAAAAACTAAAAGACTTCTCAGCCAACCCGAAAAACGATTTTTTTTCGGCAATTGGACAGTTGGCCCATCATCTGTCGACGGAATTTCATTGGGGTCTTTTTCCGGGAAATTTAAGTATTCCATGCCCTGAGTTATTCTACTACTCCCCCCATCCAGCGTCAACCAAAAACTACCGCCCCTTTTGGGCTAATATTTTTATAGTATCACCGGCCAAAAACAGAGAACCGCAGATCACCCGGTCACAGCTTGCCGTTTGGCGCAGGACCGATCCCAATTCCAACGCTTTTTCGCTGGAGATCATGGCTGACGATTGCTGATGTGACGATCTGGTAATGATCATCTCTTTGGCCAGCGGACGAAGGAGAGCGAGCATCGACGTCACTTCTTTATCTTGTTGCGCGCCAAAAATAACAACGAATTTTTTGCCGGGATATTCCCGCCCAAGCGTATCAACCAGGGTTTTAACCCCGGCCGGATTGTGAGCGCCATCGACAATGGTAAGCGGTTTTTTCCTGATCACCTGGAAACGGGCCGGCCAGCGGACTTTCTTCAGGCCGGCCACGATCTTCTTTTTATCGGCACTTATACCGGCCAGAAGGACCGCCGCTACCGCGCAGGCGGCATTCCTCTTTTGATGTTCCCCCAACAAATTGGTTATGAACCCGGCGCCAACTATGCCGACCTGGACCAATGAGCTCCCGCCTATATTTGCCTGATGGGTCAGGACGGTAAGCGCCTCGGCTTTGCTTTCGGCGGTAACCACCGGCACCCCCGGCTTGATGATCCCCCCCTTTTCCACCGCGATCTTGGCCAGTGTCCGGCCAAGCACGGTGGTATGTTCCAGCTCGACATTGGTGATCACCGAGACCAGCGGCCTGATAACATTGGTCGCGTCAAGCCGCCCCCCCATCCCAACCTCAACCACCGCGAAATCAACTTTTTTCTTCGCGAAATACCAAAAGGCGACCGCGGTCAGGACTTCGAAAACGGTAGGTTTTTGCGGGAGCCCGGCGGCCGCTTTTTTGACCGCGGCGATCCCGGCAGAAAGATCGGGCTCGCTGATCTCGCGGCCGTTGATCTGGAACCGCTCATTGTAGCGGAGCAGATGAGGAGAAGTGTAAAGCCCGACCTTGTACCCCAGCTCTTTCAAGATCGCCGCGATCATCGCGCAGGTCGACCCTTTGCCATTGGTCCCGGCAACGTGGATCGCCTGAAGCTTTTGTTGGGGATTCCCAAGATTCGTCAGGAGACCGGTTATTCTCTCCAGCCCAAGATTGATCCCGAATTTCTCCAGGGAGGATAGGTATTTTTCCAACGCCCGGTCCATTAGACCAGCAAACTATAAACAAACTGGATGATCGCGATCAATATTGGGGAAGCAAAAAGAATGATCCCCAGCAGGATCAGCATGCTGTACTGCTGCAGACGATACATCGTCTCATATTGGTGCGGCGGAAGAAAATATTCCAGGACATGCGAGCCGTCAAGCGGCGGGACCGGGATCAGGTTAAAGATCGCCAGCGCCAGATTGATCCAGATCGCGTAACTGATAACCATGGAAAAAGTATCGTTGATAAAAGGAAGGTTGCGAAAGATCACCGCCAGGACCCAGGCTAAAAGAAAATTCGACAAGGGCCCGGCCAGGCTGACCAGCAGGCTCCCTTTTTTAGGATCGCGAAAATTATAGGGATTGATCGGGACCGGCTTGGCCCAGCCGAAACGGACCAGGAGCAAGGCAAGAAAACCAAGCGGGTCAAGATGGCTTAAAGGATTGAGGGTCAGCCGCCCGGCAAGCCGAGGGGTCGGGTCCCCCAGTTTATCCGCCACAAAGGCATGAGCGAACTCATGAACGGTGATCGTCACCAAAAGGATCGGCAGGGCGATCAGAAAAAAACTTAGATCGTACATCTTTTAACTCCTTTTTTAAGCCCTTGGGTGGGCCTGGTTGTACATTTTTTTAAGCCGTTCACGGGAGACAGAAGTATAGATCTGGGTCGTCGAGATGTCAGAGTGGCCCAGCATCTCCTGGACGGAACGGAGGTCGGCCCCTTTCTCCAACAGGTGGGTCGCAAAGGAATGCCGCAATGTGTGCGGCGAAGTTTTCCCCCTGATCCCCAGCTTTTTAACGTACTTTTTAATTATCAGCCATAACCCCTGCCTGGTCAAGCGGTGCCCGTTCTTATCGAGAAAAAGAGGCTCTTTCTCCTTTTGCGGAAATTGCGGCCGCCCTTTTTCCAGATAATCGCGGATCGCTCTCAAGGCCGCCTTGCCGACCGGCACAACCCGTTCTTTCCCCCCTTTTCCCAGACAGCGGATGAACGACACTTCCAGGTTGATATCGTCAAGGTTGAGGTCGGTCAGCTCCGACGCTCTCATCCCGGTGGCGTAAAGCAACTCCAGAAGGGCCGAATCCCGCAGAGCCCAGGGATCGTTCCCTTTTGGAGAAGTGATCAACTTTAAAGTATCGCCGATCGTCAGCGCCTTGGGGAGCCGCTTGGCCTTTTTCGGTAATTTGAAATCAGAGGTCGGGTCGGACACCGCCCCACCTTCTCCGACCAAATAATGGAAAAACGATTTCAAAGTAGCCAGTTTTCGTTCGATCGAGGCCCGGGAAAAACCTTCTTCGCTCAAATGCTGCAGATAGTTTTGCACTACCTTGCGCTCCACTTGGGGAAAACCGGCTCCGGCAAAAGCGGCAAACTGCTCCAGGTCGAGTTGGTATGAAACGACGGTATTTTTGGAATACCCCCGCTCCACCTGGATAAAGCTCAGGAAATCCAATATAGATTCATGCATATTTTTCGCTCGCGAAGTTCATTCGCTGGTTTCTTCATCCTCAAGCCAACTCGCCCTTGAGCGCCAGGTCGGCGATCATGATCCCGATAATCGTCTTGTTGTCCCTGATCTTCCCCTGCTTGACCAGGTCAAGGCAAGCCTCAACATCAACCAGATCGACCTCGATAAATTCGTCCTCTTCGGTCTGCTGGCGGGTCTCGGTCATCTCCTTGGCCAGAAAGAACTGGATCGCTTCGCTCGAATAACCGGGGGCAACAAAGCCGGAAAAGACTTTGGTCATTTTTTTCGCCCGGTAGCCGGTCTCTTCTTCCAGTTCCCTCTTCGCGGCCGCGACCCCCTCTTCTCCCGGTCCAAGGGTCCCGGCCGGCACTTCCAGCAATATTTCCCCGGCCGCCTGCCGGTACTGCCGGACCAGGACCAATTCCTGATCGTCAGTGATCGCCACGATCGCCACCGCTCCCGGATGCTCAACAATTTCCCTGGTCGCTTCTTTGCCGGACGAAAGCCGCACGGTATCGACCCGGAACTTTAACAAGCGCCCTTCAAATACGTTTTTTGAGGAAACCAATTCTTCGCTCAATTTAGTCACGGTTAAACTCCTTTATAATATTAAAAACTATCTCCGCTCCGCGGACCAGGTCGCGGACCGCGATCCGCTCTTTGGTCGTGTGTACATTGTCCGCCCCCACTCCGACAATCAAAGACGGGACCCCCAAAGCGTTGAAAATATTGGCGTCGGACCCGCCACCGGTCCCGGCAATCTTGGGACGGATCCCGGACGCTTTCATTCCGGCCACCGCTTTTTCCAGCAGCGGGCTGGTCTCAGCGATGTTGAACGATTCATAGATCCTGGCGAACTTGATCTTGCAGACCGCCCCATGGCGTCGGCACTCGCCCTGCAGGGTCTTTTCCATCCGGCCGATCTGTTTTTTTACTTTAGCCAGCCGGTGGCTTCTGGCTTCTCCTCTGATCTCAACTTCATCGGGGATAATATTTGTCGCCACTCCACCATGGATCATCCCGATATTAGCGGTCGTCTCCTGGTCGATCCGGCCAAGCTTCATCCTGGCAATGGCGGCGCTCGCCGCCTTTATGGCGCTGATCCCTTCTTCCGGATGGATCCCGGCATGGGCCGCCCGCCCATACACCCGGGCGACAAAATTATATTGGTTCGGCGCCCGGCAAACAATCTTGTCGATATCGCCGCCGTCAAGGACCAGGCCATAGGCCGCTTTGATGGCAGAGGGAGGGAAAGCGGCCGCCCCGACCAGGCCGATCTCTTCCGCGACCGTCAAGATCACCTGCAGAGGAGGATGGGAAACCTTTTTTTCTTTTAATACTCGCAAAAGCTCCAGAATAACCGCCACGCCAGCCTTATTGTCAGCTCCAAGAATGGTCGATCCGTCAGAGGTAATATACCCCCCTTTTTCGATCGGCTTGATCCCCTGCCCAGGAACAACTGTATCCACATGAGCATTAAGCAAAAGCCGCGGCCCCCGGTTATTGCGGCCCGGGACAAGAAGGTTAAGGCTGCCGACCTCTCCGTTTTCCGGTCGCCCGATAACGGAGGCTTTTAATCCCAGACTCTTCAGTTCCCGGCGCAGATACCCGACGATCTTTCCTTCCTGCAGGGAAAGGCTGTCAATGCGGACCAATTGCTTGAATGTTGCTACCAAACGACGTTGGTTGATCATTTAAAGTGCTCAAACCCTTTCGACCGGATCGTCTTGATCTTACCACGGTTATCGACTATTTTTACCCCCGCGCCGCGATTGACGATCTCGCCAACGACCGAGATTCCAAACTTTAATTTTTTAAGCGACTTTATCCTGGCTTTCGGCACGGCAAAAAGAAGCTCGTATTCTTCCCCGCCATATAGGGCTTGGCCCAGGTTCGCTCCCGACGCGATCGGGACCCGCTCTTCCCACAAACGGGCGCCAACCCGGCTTGCTTTGGTCAGTTCAACAACCGACCGGACCAGCCCGTCGGAACTGTCGATCATGGCGGAGGCCAGCTTCGCTTTGGCGAGCGCCGCCGCTTCCTTCAAACGAATCGGCGGCAATATTCTAGCAGAGAATTTGTTAGCGGCAGGGAGGCCGAACTTGCCGGTGACACAGATCAGGTCGCCGACTTTAGCGGTTGAACGACGCAGGAGATTTTTGGGGACGACTTCCCCAAGGAGGGTGATCGAGATCATCATCCCATTGGGGGAGGCGACAGTATCGCCGCCAACAAGGTCGACCTTAAGCTTTTTGGCCAATCGGTTGATCCCCCGGTAAAGATCATCAAGCTTGTTTACGGCCAATCCTGGAGGAAGAGCCAAAGTAATAACAGCGGCGGTCGGGCGTCCTCCCATCGCGGCAATATCGGAAACGTTAGCGGCCAGAGCTTTATAGCCAAGATCAGCAAAGTTAGTATTTTTTAAGGTAAAATGAACATCTTGAACGAGAGCATCAGTGGTAATTAATAATAATTTAGTCGTCAGTTGAATAACCGCCGCGTCATCCCCGATCCCCACCACCGTTCCCTTCCCTTTTTTAAGGTTTTTCGCTAAATGGTCGATCAGGCCAAACTCCCCGAGCTGTGAGGCTTTCATGAAAAGATTATAACATGATTATTTAACAGTGGAGAAAGATTAAAGCGGTAAAACAAGGTCCCTGGGTCGGATTTTTATTTCAAAGTCAAACCAACGCTTTTGATATGGCGCTCTATAGCTGCGACCTGATAGTCGGCGCAGATCTCTCTCAATCTTAAGAACAAATCGGCGAGCTGAACGGTCTTCCTTGCCATTAGCAGTTCCAATTGAATAGAAGGATCGTTCAAAGCACAAAAAACCGCCAGGTCAAAAGATTCGTTCATCGGAGAAATCGCATCGATCCGCCAAAATATTTCCCTGGCCAGAACCAGATCCTGCCTGGCCAGGGCGCTTATCCGCCGAGCGGTGCAATTAACCGCGTTCTCAGAAAATAAGACAGGAGTATACTGGCCGGAAAAAACCCGAAGGTAGTCCATTTGTCTGGCTGGGGTCATTTTCCCAAATCGCTGGACCCATTCCTGTTCGTTTCTTTCGTGCTCTTTCCAAAAAGTGATCGCCGCGGAAAGGGTCTTGCGGGACAGTTTATCCGAAAATGACGAAAAACCCTCCGCCAAAGCATATCCAGCCAGCACCTGGGGATCCTCACCAATGGATTCTAAAAATTTTGAATGGCTATATATCGGCTGCGCCATAGTAAAACACCTGACCTCGGCCCGATGGCCAGGCGAATAAGATCGGCGCGCGGCTGGATTTGCCGGCAAATTGAATATTTTACCCATTATTTATGTCTCCCAGATAGGTTTGCATACTCTATTGTCGACATATTTACTAATAAATTTCAGAAAAATCGCGACTAAATTATACCTGTCCCGGATTAAGGCGAGGGCTGCTATTTATTCCCCATCTCAAATGTCTGGTAATAATCAAACGCGTCAACCTGATCGATATAACCGTTCTCCACCATTTTTTCCAGGACCAGAAAGCGGTCGTTTTTGTAAAACAAACTTAAAAGGTCATAAAGATCCGATGCCGAAAACCGGCCAAGTCCATTGCACAATTGAGCCCAGATCTTGTCCAAAGACTTTTTGCTTTCAGCCGTTTCCTCTATATTCTTTCCCTTGCTGGACATGATCTTATGTTCAACATATTTGGTAAAACGAACTGCCTTTTTAACCTTTGCTTGCCAGACAACCAACCGATGCATTATCAGCGCCCGTTCAGACCCCCCTCTATGTTGAAAAAAACGCTTTCCTATTTCTTGCAGGATCTTTTTTTCTTCAAGCGTTAATCCCTTCCCCTGTGCCAGTATGTGTACCGCTTCCAGATCATCGTAAGGCCTATCCTCAAATGTTTCGGTCAGCAGGCGGGCCCCCTGGGTCACCCCTCTGGCGACCAGGAGCTGCGTTTGCAAAAGCGGCTGGCTGGTCAAAGCATAAAAGACCGCCTGATCAAAGCCCGATCGGGAGATCTCGTCCAACCGCCAAAAAATGGTCCGGGCCAAAGCAAGATCATGTTTGGCAAGAACCGATATTCGCCGGGCGGTTGTCTCGGTCGCTTTTTCAAAAAAATTCCTGGGATTGTGGTGGCTAAAAAATATCCGGAGATAATCTATTTGCCGGGCTGGAGGGAATTGTTGAAAACGAGGGACCCATTCGTTGTCGCGTTTTTCATGC